>JBKPHJ010000375.1:0-2843 GCA_046729835.1 Thermoproteota archaeon | reverse complement strand
CCTTTGTGTATTCCAAAATCCCTGAAATTCTTTTTGGCTGTCGTCACGGTTGGAACTTTGCCGGTCAGATCTTCCAAACCGTGTTTTGCTCTCTCCACAGGCTCCCCGGATTTTCCTACACCAACATTAATAACAATCTTACCTACAAAAATTTTTCTCATTATATTTTCAGTTTTCGAAGATTTGGATTCCATCCTAATTCACCCGTATTACTGGTTTTTCAGCACCAACTACCATAACCATATGGAAGGGCAACTCGACAGACTTGTTACCAAAGGTAACTACCGTGCGTTTGGGTAATGAAAAGAGACCTTCGCGAATGTCCTCGATGTTTCCAATAGAACCAGCATTTTCACCCTTTGTAACAAGAACATGTGATCCTTTCTGTAGCTTCATATGAGACTTAACTTCGTTACGCAGAATATCGATCAAGCATGAATCACCCACAGAATACTGCTCATCAGTAACTAATGTCTTGCCATCATGGAACCTGTATTGCATTCTTTGTCGCTTTACTGTTTGCTTGCCCATTACTCTAACCAACTTTAAGCCCTTCTCTGATTTGATGGCAAGCGGAACTGGGACTAATAGGGCTTTATCCTTTGGCACCAAGCGGTATGCCTTGGACAAGGGAATGAGTTCTATTACGTCCATCAGCCCTACTGACCATCCTATACTTCTTCTAACAACTCCGTCTACAGCTACTTTGCCCTCGTTAACTATACTTCTTACTTCCTCCATATTGTTACCAAGTTTCAAGACATCTCTAAGCAAGATCCCTAACGGATAACAAAGTCTTTTAGGATGAGGACCTGGTCGTGCGCGTACCACAAATCGGCCTTCCTTCCTCCCAATTTTCCAGAATGAAGGAGCCAGCTGCCTCTTGACAGTAGTGTCTCCACCCTTTTTCGCCAAGACTATCCTCTGCCTCCTTTCTTCTTTCTTTTATTAAAAGCACGCCCTCGTCTTGTTTCTTTGTCTTCAACAATCTTTGTCGAATTTTTCTGATCAAGTTCCTGGATTCTTCGTAAGCTAGTTTGTCGGTATTCATCATCCAAGTGTAAATTAGTGATTATAACATTTGACGTGTTGATCTGGACCTTTACGTTCCCACCACGTATCTTCTCTCTTTGTATACCTTCGATTGCAAGACTTCCTCGTTTTGTGTTTACCTTTTCTACTTTTCCTTCGATTCCACTGTACTCGCCACGCATGACTTTGATCGTATCTCCAGCCACTACTCTTACATTTCTCCTTCCGTACTTTTCCTTCAGTTCACCTGACAGAGATGACCTAAGCATGCGTTCTTTGGAATGTTTTGGGATATTATCCAATATTCTATCTCTCATTAAGCAATTTCACTCCATATAATCCTCTTAAATTATTAGAGCTGCCAAATTGGCAATTCGTGGCCATTTTTCAGCTGCTTCTGCAGCGACTGGTCCTTTTATGTCCGTCCCTTTTATTTCACCCTCAGGGGTAACCAGCACTGCTGCATTATCCTCAAAGACTAACCGGTTTCCGTTTAGACGCCGAACGGGGTATTTTTGTCTAATGATGACTGCACCGAAAATCTGCTTTCTCAACTCAGCAGGACCTTTCTTGACTGTCACAGTCACAAAGTCCCCTACAGCAGCAGAGGGTAATCGTGAATGTCTCCCTTTAAATCTTTTTACTTGTACAATACGAAGTATTTTAGCTCCAGTATTATCTGCACAAGTCAGTTTGGCGGTTATCGGAAGGGCCCTTGTTATATAGGGTCTAAATTCTTCGACTCCCTTTGCTGAGACAGCTCTTGATTTTGAAGACAATTATTCTTCTACCTCTATCACTACAAATGCTACGGTTTTACTCAGCGGACGACATTCAGCAATCCTAACCTGTTTGCCTTCACTAACGTCCATACAGTCAGGGGCGTATGCATGCATTTTTGACTTGCTTCTTTCAAATCTTTTGTATTTCGTTACTGGCCTAGAGTATTGATGCTCAACCACGACCATCTTTCGAGCTTTTGCACTGACCAGAGTGCCTGTGAATACTCGACCTCTGACAGATAACCTACCATGAAATGGACAATTCACATCCACACATGATCTCCGTGGAGGGGAAACAGAAACCCCAATATTTCTCACCATATTTCATCTAAAACCCTTTTTAATGACTCGGTCCTCTGGTCTCCCTATCAGATTGTTGCCACTTATAAAGCAAGCGCCAGAGGGAAGAATGATTCTGATTTTGATAGAATTCTTCGGCAAATTCTTTAAGACCGTACCAATCCTTAGAGTAATCATGTTTCTCGTTTCCTTCACGATTTGCCCAGATAAATCAGAATACGGGCCCGAATCAAAAGTCTTAGCCATGAGTCCGATAATTTCATGTGAGAACAGGTTCTCGCTTGTTATCAATGTTTACCACCTTTTCTCTCACTAAGTATTGTTTTTATTCTGGCAATATCCCTTCTGGTCCATCGAATGTTTGCCGTTTCTTTCTTTAGTGTACCTTTTGCTCCTTCAGACCTGAGCTTAGCAAGCTCCGAGGATAGTTCAAGCTCCTTTTCGGATAGGTCTTGATCATTCATTTCACGTAATACCTTTAGCTTAATTCTTGCCATCTCAAAGACCCTAAGTTGTCAATGTCTTATTTTCATCTACCACTTTATTCTCTTCAACTTCCTTCTCCTCATAGTCTTTATCCTTGATCTCTTGAGGGCTGTTAGCGCTTGCTGAATCTGTAAACTCAAATTCAGTTGGCAGTTCGTTCTTGATGGCTATTTTTAGTTGTATCCCCATCAACCCCATCTTAGTAAGCACATGAGTGACTCCATATCTGACAGTTCTGTTAGC
>JBKPHJ010000374.1:0-2458 GCA_046729835.1 Thermoproteota archaeon | reverse complement strand
CGATTCGTGGCCTTCATTGGGAATCAGGATAACAAGATTCTTGATATCGTTTCCTAAACCCATAGATTTAGTTTCATAAATACTTGATGCATCGATGCCTTGGTTTTGGGCTTTCACTTCAATGGCGTCTATAAGAACATTCATGAAAACTGGTAGGGTTGTCATAACTGCCGCTAAAGCCAAAATTCTGAATAGAATGCGGTTGGATTTTTCAATATATACTGAACTGTTCATGATTCAACATATTATGTAAATGAAGCATATATTTGTAGGCTCACTATGTCCTCGTATTTTTCCCTGTTATCTTATAAATAAATAAATGCTTTGACGTATTTTCAAGCCTATGTAAAGGCTAACGGTCTATCTTGAAGGGGGCTCCTCTAATCGTGTTTGTAACGCAACTGGGGGTTAAACTCCAAGTCATTCACTTAGTTCTAAATTATTCGATTGAATCGTCCTCTCTATCTCATAAACACGTTTAGTAATCTTTGTGCAAACAGACCGATAATGTGCTTACAGAATTGTTTGTTGATACGGATGGAGCAATGAACGTGATTTGGGTCGAAGGTACTGGTCCTTGGCAAGGTCCCACTAAGATTATTCTCCATGACCTGATATTTGAAAATACTTTAAAGTCTTGTCAAACCCCCTTGGGCCCAAACCGATATCAGTACTTAATTAAGGTTCTAACAGAACAGTGGATATCTATGCTGCTTGACTTGTCTCTCCCTTCAAGACCTAAATTTGTCAACGTTATCGGACTTAGGTAAGCTTAAATAAATCAATACTTATTGTCATCCAAATGTGGGTGCGTCATTTTTACTTGAACAAAGATACGAGATCATGTTTCCCGCGGTTAGATACTGCCGCGGGTAACACGTACACACTCCACGACTGTAAGGGTTGATATCTGTAATATGGTACTTCCATATATATAGGCTACGCATTACTCCGCAGTTACGCGCATATGGGGTTTTTATGCTTGTGAACGATTTGACAATACGGAGATACGCAAATTGATTTATTGCGATTTATCAAGCTCTTTTAATAGCATTTGAAACGGTTCATTACTTCTCACATTTTCAAAACATTCATCTTCTTTAGCTAATTTTATGTATTTTTCTTGATCAATTTCGATTGCTTTCTTCAAGTCTGAAAGACTATTTTCGATTTCACCTTTTCTATTGTTACAACACGCTCTGCCATACCATGCATCGGCATAATCAGATTTGTTCTTGGTTACTCTGTGATATTGCTCCATGGCTCCATCATAATTTCCTAATCCATAAAGAGCTCTACCTTTATAATATAGTGCAAGCAGCGAATCTGGGTCTGGCTCCATAGCTTTATCAAAGCACTCTACAGCCTCTTCATAATTTGCCATATCAAGAAGAGTTAAACCTTTACCAATCCATGCATCGTAATTATCCGGAACCGTTTCTATAGCTTTATCAAAGCAATCTTTAGCTTTTATGTAAGTACGTAGCTTATTGTATGCGAATCCTTTTTTTATTAATATACTAACGTTTTCTGGTTCGATCACTAGAACTTTGTCATAACATGTTATGGCTTCTTTAAATATACGTTTGAATGGAGAAACAGTATTACCATCTTCATTGTTTCTATTATAGTTTATAATGACTGAAGCTCGATGAAACGCATAGTAATTTCCCAATGAAATATCGATATTGTGAGCTCCATTATTTCTCATTGTAAGACACGATGAGGAAATCATATATAACCATTAGAGAAGAGAAAACTATATCATCATAAACTACATTAATATCACCACGAAAAAAGTTTCAGTATAAACAAAAAAAGTCATACATAAAGTCAATGCTACTCAAAATGTATTACGTATTTACTCTACTTTAGTGTACAAGAAATCTCATCGAGCCAGAATTCGTGTTCTGTCAGAATCTGAATTCACAAATTCAAGGCGATGAAAACGCTGCAGCTCTTACGGGCACACAATCAGGCGAAGAAGAAGACTAGTGACGAATTAACAGCTAAAGCGCAGTCGCATTAGCTCACCAAAACTTTCGGGACACGTTTCTCTAGTTCTGATCTTCATAGAAGACAGTAATTTATTTTATGTATTCTTCTCTTTTTCTGTTAGTAGAAATTCTTGCTGCTTCTTTTGCTGTGTCTTGAAAAGCCTTTGCCGTATTTACATTAATTCTGGAAAGTTCTCTTGTATTTTGCTGAGCTCGTTCAAATGCATTTCCAAATAAATCGATATTTCCAAATACGATGTTATTAGTTATTCTTGTTGAAGCTGCAATGTTGTCTGCAACATTGCTAACAGTTCTAGCATATATCTCTACGGGTATCTTTGGAGAGAACCACTGACTATACATTCTGTAATTATTCTCAACGTACGGAATCCAGACTGCAGAATTAAAGTACGCATCTATTACTCTCTTTTGAGCTTCAATATAATCCACAACCATCTCTC
>JBKPHJ010000373.1:0-3669 GCA_046729835.1 Thermoproteota archaeon | reverse complement strand
CACAAAGGGGAGCCAATAGGTGCAAAAGTAACGCTTAGACGAAATGACGCTACCGATTTCTTAAAAAGATGTCTTGAAGCAAAAAGTAATAAAATAAACTCCAGTTCCTTTGATGATTTTGGAAATGTCTCTCTGGGTATACACGAACATATTGATATACCTGGGACTAAATATAATCCAGACATTGGGATCTTTGGAATGAATGTATGCATTAGTTTGGTAAGACCAGGATATTCTGTTGCTCTGAAGAGAAGGAAGAGTAAGATCGGCAAAGAACACAGAATCAGGAGAGACGGTGCAATCGAGTTTTTCACTAATAAATTCGGAGCTGAGATATCCTAATGCCTAAACCAAGAGATTACAACCTCACAGGAAGAAAAAAAATTGCACATGGAAAAGGTTCAAGGTGGTGCAAAAGATGTGGTGCATATAATGGACTAATTCAACAATACAAGTTGTTTCTGTGTAGACAATGTTTTAGAGAAGTTGCTCAGCATTTGGGGTTTAACAAATATGAATGAATTGGAGTGCGAGAATGATTAGATGCCTGCATTGAATGTTTTGGCCAATTTAATGAACACATTGTACAACAACGAATCAAGAAGAAAGAAAGAATGTATTGTCGTACCTGCATCGAGATTTACTAGCGAAGTGTTACGAGTGCTGCAAAAACATCAGTATGTGGGAGAGTTCGAACAGATTGACGATGGCAGAGCAGGAAAGTTTCGTATTCAGCTTCTTGCTAACATAAACAAGTGCGGGATCGTAACTCCCAAGTATAGTGTTAAGAAGAATGGATATCTTGATTGGGAAAGGCGATACTTACCTGCGTTCAGTATGGGAGTATTAATCGTCTCTACAAGTAAAGGTGTGATGTCACACCATGAGGCCCAGAATCTTGGTCTAGGAGGAGTGCTAGTTGGATATGTGTACTGAGACAGTTCCGGAGGAAAAGTTAATTGTCGACATTGAGATACCTCCTAAAGTAACTGTATCTCATGAGGGAAACCAAATACAGGTAAGTGGAAAGTTTGGGATCCTAAAAAAAGATTTGTCAAAGATTCCTGTTGGCGTTGATGTGACACAGGATAGAATAAAAATCACGTCATATGGAAAGAGAAAAAGGGATTTTGCGGTAACCAATACCGCGAAAAGCATTATAAATAATATGATTCATGGGGTTGAGCACGGATATACGTATCGGTTAAAGATCATATTCGCCCATTTCCCCATTTCTGTGAAAGTCAAAGGATCAGAGGTCCACATTGAAAACATCTTTGGTGAGCGGGCGCCGAGAATAGCTAGAATCGTAGGCGACAAGACCGAAGTAACAATAACTAACGAGGATGTATCGGTAAAGGGTCCCAGCTTAGAGGACGTGTCTCAAACAGCTGCCAATATCGAATCATCAACAAAGATCAGGGACAAAGATCAACGAGTATTCCTAGATGGCCTATATATATACTCAAGAGAAGAGGGATTGTCATAAGTAAGTCTCTAGGTTATGGTCTATCATTAGCATTGAATGGATAATATTATTAATATTTCAAATTCCGAGTTTAGAAAGGTCTGGATATTCTTGTTCCTGTAGCAATTTGGTAACTCTAAATCGATATATCTAACTGGATATCAGGTATACTCTTTAAATGGATTCTGAGGAGACTATATATTAAGATGAAGGGCGTGATACTTGCTGGTGGATTCGGCAAAAGACTCAGGCCGCTAACTGACGAACGGCCTAAACCAATGATAGAAGTATGTGACAAGCCAATTATTGAGTGGCAGATAAGATGGTTCAAAACCTATGATATTAACGAAGTTGTTATTTGTGTGGGATATCTGAAAGAACAGATCATCGATTATATTGGAAGTGGGAACAGATTCGGAGTGAGAGTCGGGTATGCAGTAGAAGAGGAACCACTAGGCACCGGAGGAGCCCTCAAGAATGCAAGGAGCTTGATTAATAGCACAAAAGAAGAAGGATTTTTTATGGTAAATGGCGATATTTTAACTGACCTCGATCCAAGCGTTCTAAAAAACGCAGCAAATTCTTCACTTGCGCTCGTACCCTTAAGAAGCCCCTACGGTGTAATTGAGCTGGACAATAATGGCTATGTTACCGGTTTTGTAGAGAAGCCGCAGATTAAAGACAAGTGGATCAATGCTGGGGTCTATTTTTTCACAAAAGGTGTCTTTGACTATCTTCCTGATTCTGGAAATATAGAAACCACAGCTTTACCGATTATGGCCAAGGAGCAGAGGCTAGCAGGAATTACATATCCCAACTCCTTTTGGAGATCCGTGGATTCACATAAGGACATGGAAGAGGCTACGAAGGAAATTCAAAAGTCAGGATTATTCTCGCGAGGGAATTAATTGAATTCGGTTGGGCATCCTAAGATAGGGTATAGTTTGGGGACTCTCCTTTCTATCGATGACGTTTTAAGGTTCTCACGTCTAACAAACAGATACAAAAATGTTCATTCTTTGTGGGTACCTGAAACCTGGGGACGTGAAGCTCTGAGTACGCTGGGGGCAATTTCACAAATAGCCGTTCATCCTAGGTTAGGATCGGCAATCCTAAATATCTATTCTAGAACTCCTTCGACGGTAGCGATGGGAGGGGTGACTTTGGATATGCTTTCAGGCAGTCGAACAATTTTGGGCCTAGGAGTGAGTACTCAACCCATTGTCGAAGATTGGCATGGTGTACCCTTTGAGAAGCCCTACGCAAGAATGAACGAATTTATTATGCTATTGCATCTTATCTGGAGAGGAGAATCAATATCTTTTAAAGGGAAATTTTTCAGACTCACTAATTTCAAACTTCTACATCCCCCTCCTAGAACCTCTATTCCTGTATTTCTAGCCGCCGTCAATCCCCTCATGGTAGAACTCGCTTTATCAGTGGCGGACGGTCTACTACTCTATATGCGACCATTCGATGAATTGAAACACACGATCCAAGGAATAAAGGGTAGACTTAGAAGACCGTTTGAATTGGCTTCAGTATTCATCTGCTCCATTTCAAATAATTATCCAGATAGGGCGAGAAAGCGGGCTGCAAAAACGCTTGCATTCTACATTTCGGTTGGAACATATTATAGACAACTGATTGCAAATTCCGGCTTTTTAGATGAGACCGAAATCATTGTTACCGAATACAACAAAGGTGGCTTAAATGCTGCATCAGATGCAGTTAGCGATGACCTCTTAAATCAGTTGGCCATTTATGGTGATTCGCAACAAGGTAGAAAATCCTTGGAAAGATTCAACTCGTCGGGCATAACACTTCCTATCCTTCAGATCAACCCTGTGGATGGAGAAGAATCTGAACAATCCTTTACCACAATATTGGAGACCTTCTCACATGAATAGGGTCGCTATCATAGGCTATTCTACGTCTAAGTTTCGAAAAATCATCGACGAATCAATCTACGAATTAGCGTGTGAACCCTGCATGGACATTATCCGGTTTACAAATTTTCCATCAAATAAGATTGATGGTGTATTGTTCTCCAGCTGTTCTGGTGAACAGTACGGTGCAGCAATAGTATCTGAAATGCTAGGCCTCAGTCCAAAAGTAACCTCCAAGATTGATAATCTTTGTAATTCAGGAACAGTCGCCATATCATTTGCCTACTCCTATATCTGTCTCTTATACACATC
>JBKPHJ010000372.1:0-1569 GCA_046729835.1 Thermoproteota archaeon | reverse complement strand
GTTTAGGCTCGGAAAACTGCACGTTAGGGAGTATGCTGATCACTATTCTGTTCATTCAGACAAGATTGACCCCATGAGGGATCCTGTTGGGCATCTAATGGTGGATGCCCCAGAATACCTGGCAGGCATACTATTTGGAATTTCAACATACTCATATTTGAAAAATAAATCTCCAAATTACTTGAAAAAAGACAACAGAAATTCAATTTCTTCCCACGGTCGGGGAGGAACCACATCCTCACCTTATCTGGCGACGCTTATAGCGGCATTTTGCGGCTACACCATTACCAAATCCTTAAAAAAACTATCTCAGCAAGGATAATGGGATTTGGAAAAGATAGAGCAGCGGATCGAAGATAAAAAAGAGATTGAAGATACAATTACGACGGAAGATGCCGTCTCCAAGACTATGGCTGCAGCATCGAAGATTTCGAAGTTCTATCTCCTGAGCGTTCTATGGAAACTGGCTCCCATCCTCTTTAATTTAAGAAGGGACAGACGAGAATGGGTAAGAAAGGAGGGAAGGAATATTGACACCAAAAAATATACCAAGCACGCAGAGAAGACTCTTGCGACATTCATCTCGCTCGGTCCATCCTATATCAAACTCGGTCAATGGTTATCAACAAGAACAGACGTGCTTCCGCAACCCTACCTTGAGGTATTGGCGAAGCTTCAAGACGATGTCCCGCCATCTGACTTCTCCCAGGTCCAGACGATCTTCGAGAAAGAGATAGGAAAAATTGATGAATTCTTTGACAGGTTTAATAAAGAGGCTAAATCTGGAGCAAGCCTTGGCCAGGTCTATCTAGCCAGATACAGAGGCAAAGATGTTATAATCAAAGTGTCGCGGCCTAATATAGAACAGATGATCTCAAGAGATATCCAGGTACTAAAATCGATTCTGCCATTGGCCACACGATTCATTGATCCCAACTTGAGATACTCAGTTGACGCTATGCTTTCGCAATTCATCGAAACGATAAGCGAAGAAATGGATTACACAATTGAAGCAAAAAATCTAAAAACAATACGAAGAAACCTAAGCAAGGATCGAATGGTCCTCGTTCCAGAGGTTATCTCCGAAATATCGTCAAGACATGTGCTCTCTATGGAATACCTTCCAGGTATAAAAATTACGGATATCAAATCATTGAATGAAATGGGTCTGGATAGGGAGATGATCGTATCTAAAGTGCATCGTGTCTTCTTTAAAATGCTATTAAAAGATAGTATCTTTCATGCTGATCCTCACCCCGGTAACATTTCTGTGACTCCTGAAGGAAAAATCATACTTTACGACTTTGGAATGGTTGGCAGAATTGATGACGAAACCCGTTTGAAGCTGGTGCGACTATACTTGGGGCTTATAGAGAAGGATCCTACACGAGCAGTTAATGTATTGATAGACTTGGGAACCTTAGAGCCCACAGTTAACCGATATGTAGTTGAAAAGGCGTTGGAGTTTAGCATACGAACCCTTCATGGTCAGCAAGTAGACAGGATGGAGGTTAAAGCCCTTATTGACTTGACAAATAAGACGATGAGCCGGTTTCCATTTAGACTTCC
>JBKPHJ010000371.1:0-1829 GCA_046729835.1 Thermoproteota archaeon | reverse complement strand
CTCTTGTTGTATACCCACTAAATCTGGAATTTGTAACCCATTGGTGACAGCAAAATATTCATCAAATCTGTTTGGATATACAATGCAACACTTTTCGGAGAACAAACGCTGAATGTCGTAATAGATTTTTGCTTGAAGCATCTGAAGTTCTGATTCTCGATCGCTACCGAGAGTTAAAGTCCATGGTCCGTACTTGTCTATCTTGACTACTGTTAGATGCATTCCCAACTATACTATCACTTCGGTAGTCCTATACAATCTGGGCCTTTGCCCTCTTAGTTTCTTGAGGCGTCGTGCTACCAGGATAGCTGCGTTAACTGCCCTTGAAGAAATAGTTTCAACTCTTTCTCTTGCTTGTTGGAGCGTCATGTCGGGCCCACTGATCCCTAATGTGACCGGCTTACTATACTTTAGTGAAAGCTCAATGAAGCTTTTAGCTATGCTGTTGGCAATTAGTTCGTCATGTTTTGTTTCTCCTTTTATGATCGCGCCGAGAGTAATTACTGCATCAACATCCCTGCGTTTTAGCATCTCGTTAACGATTAGGGGCATATCGTAACATCCAGGAACATAACACACATAACTCAGTACGGCTCCATTCAGCTCATATACGTACTTTTTAGCAAAATCGAGCATCTTGGATGTGATTTCGTTGTTAAACTCTGATACTACGATAGCTAACTTGATCCTATCCAAAAAAATTCGCTATACCGCCTTAGCGTATGTTTTCAGCTGGCTAGCTTCAAGAATAAAGATGTTATTCCTAATAGCGTACTTTTCAGCCTCTTCGATTGTCATGGCATGATGAGTATTTAGATCGAGCATTTCGCACATCGCAACAGAATGTATAAGGCCAGATACCTTAGCCAAATACATACACAATTCTGTATGACCCATTCTGTCGTTCAGCAATCCCTTTGATGCGATTAGTATTGGAACGTGACCTGGAGCTCTAAACGAATTTGCGAACACCTCTGGACCATTCGAGTTGATGTTTCTACACACTTCTGCCATCTTGTTTATCGTCAAAGCCCTGTCATTATCGGTGATTCCCGTATAAGTATCGCGATGATTGACAGAAATTGAAAAAGAAGACCTATCACCGTACGGTGCTTTGCTTGAGATCATTTTCGAAAGCATCGGAGCATTCGTTGAAACATGTTCTAAGATATCATGCATGTACATCAATCCCAACTTTAATGCCGATTCATAAGGAATAGCCGTACAGATCAATCCACCTGCATTTCTACGCATCGTACCTACATGTTTAGGAGTAACGAACTGTGCGGCGATAACCATATCTACTTCATTTTCTCTACCCTTATCGTCATGGACTAGTACAAACTCCCCATTTGAGAATGCGACTATTGCATCTTCTAGCGAATACAATCGATTACTGATCTGTGGAGATTTTTTATATACCTTACTAATTTTTTAGTTATTACCAATCTTTTGGTAATTAATCACATACCGGCTCAGCACATCTATCTCTATATTTACCATATCGCCTTGACGTTTGAATCCAAGCGTAGTGTTCTCTATCGTGTGTGGTATAAGAGACACAGAGAATCTCTTACTGTTTCCATCTAGGTTTACCAAGGTTAGACTTATTCCATCTACGGCAATAGAACCTTTCGGAGCCATGTATGGAATAAGAGAATGATCTCTAGGCTTTATCCACATCTTTGTCTCACCCTTCCCTCTTTCTATTAGATCGATAACGCCAATTCCATCGGTGTGCCCTAAGACAAAATGGCCGTCTAACCTGTCACCTAATCGTAGGCTCGTTTCAATATTTACTCTATCTCCTTTTTTCAATCGTCCCAAGC
>JBKPHJ010000370.1:0-2938 GCA_046729835.1 Thermoproteota archaeon | reverse complement strand
ACTCAAAAGAGATCCGACATACTTCGCACTCCGCATATCAGTCCCTCTCGCAGCAGGAAGAGACTTGGCAAGATATTCGTAGTATGGTATCCATACAGGATTGTTAGGCCTATAACCAAGTTCATCAAAATCATTGGGTAGTACACATAGCTTTCTGATCCGTCTTCGGAGGAGCAATACGTACTTGTGAGCAATCTCCATCTCTTTGTTAGAAACTATGATCTGATCTTGAACAAAATCAGGCAATCCTAGTTTCTCAAATGTTAAAATATTGGCCTCTGAATATTTTTGCTTAGACATGTTAGGCGAAATTATGATGAATCTACTTTGGATCTCCGGCCAAATGTCCCACTTGGATTCATCTCTGGCACTACAAAATATGCAGACAGGCCAACCTCTAGTTACTATATTTTTAGTCTTCAAGTCAGTATCAACATATGGATGCTCCATTTCCCAATGATCGTGTGATATAATAGGTTTCAGGATATTCCAAACCTCTGGATGTGGAGGCTCTAAAAAGACCAAGATCTTGCCATGGAGGTCTATTAGATACTTAGATTCTCTGAGTAGCTTTTCTAGCTCATCCTTTAGTTCTTCCGCCTGCTCGATCTTTTTCTCGTCTTTTTTCGACTGGATTTCGCATAACTTGATCTTCTTCTTCAGTTCTCTTACTTCTGCAGAGATTGGTTGATTATTTCTATCAACAAGAATTCCGTACTGACGAATCAACACCTTAGGAGACATGGAACCTATTAACGAGACATCCTCTTTCGGAAAAAGGGAAATGACAACAATGACTAAATGTGTTTTGCCTTCACTAGTTGGAGCCCGGACAGCAACAGAAAGTGGATTGAAAGTATAGCAAGACAAACCGGAGTATAGCACAATCCTGATTCCTATATCTTCGCCTTTGACGGTTCTCTTTGTAATATTCACAACATATTCTACAGGATCGTTGTTCACTAGATTTGCACATTCAACAAGTTCCTCCTGCTCTAAGAGATCCTTAGCAGCATTATAGACCTCATCATCATATTCATCTATATCAATGCCGTACTTCTTTGTCATCTGTTATCCTCTTCTCCTCCCCACTGCTCGGGCTTGCTGTCTCCCGAAATTCTGCTTTCTGCCACGTCGAAGTCTATTCTTCATCATCGTCATTTTCATCTAGATATCCATCAAGTTCCCATCTGGGTGAAAATGCACTAGTAATTTTGTTACACATTGAACGGCGAATTTTCCTAAGCTCTTTATCGGGATATCTCATGGGTTCTTCAGCTTCTCCGCTATAATCCTCAACCATATCGTCATAGATTGATTGGTCCCAATGCTGTTCTATCTCTCCGATCAGTATTTTCTTAAAATCTTTGATGTGTTTCTTTGTGAAGAACGCATTAAGGTGAGTTGCTTTATCACCATATAATCGTATAAATTCACTTAGATGAGGATCTGGTTTTTTACCTTTTTCTGTTTTAAGTTCCATCAGTGGAAGATTATACTTCTTTATTTGCTCTGGCGTTACTGCTATTCTCTTGAAATCTAGGCCTTCTATTCCTAGCTGTTTGAGTCTCTTTTGTATATAATAGTCCATGTGCCAGCCTGGAGGGTCCCAATCCCCACCATATTTTATGTGAATGTCTTCTGGCTCAAAGTTTTCTAGTAGAGGAGTAAGTTCTCCGATACATTGGTTCAGGAAATCTAAACTGCTGTATCCGTGATTCGCCCTTACTTTCACAGATTTGCCTTCTAGGAGTTTATAAAAACCATCTATGAGATCGTTTTTCTCCTCCCATACTTCGACGACTTCGGGTTGATCATACCATCTCCCGCCAGGCTGATCGGCTGTACCCCACTTGCCTACACCTCTGTAATTACTTGGGGCTGACTTCAGTCTTTCAATAGCATAATCGATATATCGCATTGGATCTTCTGGGCCTTTTGATGGTAACCCTCTTACCGGAGGCGAAGCATCACGAGAACCTGCCACCTTTCTACTATCGTCTGGAAAACAGTCGATATCTAACTCCGGATACAAAGGCTCGCCATCTGAGCCTACCCATCCCAGCCTTGCTTCGACCGTTATCCTGTTGAACCAACCTTCTTGGCTCTTCGTGAGGACTCCTTCATCCTGAAGTTGGTAAAACATTGTTCTAAAAGAAGCATCAAAACCTTGCAACTTCTTATATTCGGCCATTTCTTTTTTCAGTCGTACGATAACTCGGTATTCTCTCGTTTCCTCTCTTGGTATTTGATGCATGCATTCATTGTTGGTCTTGACATCATTATCAGGATCCTGTCTGAGTTCCTTAAGGTGGCGGGAGACCCCAGTTTTTGAAAGGTATATGCCCTCTACCCTCAGACGCTTTGATATTCCGTTATATGAATAGCCTTCATGATTTAACTCCAAGATGCGCTGGTCTATCGAACTTAACTTAAATGGAATCGCTGCGTCGATCGTTCCGCCTCCTGTGGTGGAACGATCTTCACTGTCTGCCATTGTTAGAAGTCTCCTCCTTTCTCGATTAGATTCCAGTTGAGTCCTTTTGGTTGATTATGCAGCCTTCGCCATGCTCTTACTTTTCTTATCGCATAGATATCTGCTCCAGTATCAGAACAACCACTTCTTCTTTCACCTCTAAATTTGCCCCTCCTTCCTAAATGATTGGTTTGCCAGTAATGTCTAAATTCGTGTGCTAGTACATGGACTAATGCTTCTTCTCTTGATAGAATAAGATTGTCGATATATCCTCCAGTGTCTTTAAGTTTGGTAATGCGCCAATTATACCAATGTTCACCTGTCTTCTTTACAATGCATTTTGAGATATTCTTGTGGTGGTGCCAGATTTGCCATTTTTCTTTCCTTTCATTATATTGATCCCAGTGGAATGTGACTCTTCTCGTACGTTGGTATTCCGTAAAATGGGGATATTCATTTTCA
>JBKPHJ010000369.1:0-12472 GCA_046729835.1 Thermoproteota archaeon | reverse complement strand
GATGGAGCCTGAACAGCTTACAGTATCGCATCTGCTATGACTTGTGATTGTAGCGACTCCATCTTTTTTGAAGCTTCTATAAAGCGCGACAATGATTCGTCTGTTATCGTCTCAAGCAGTTCCGTTGACACAGCTCCAGGCTCAATACACGTTACTCTTATTTTGGATTTCGGGCTGAACTCGATCCTTAATCCTTCGCTAAAAGCAGTAATTGCGTGCTTTGTGGCACAATATATGGTTCCCCCTGCAAACACTGTCCTCCCTGCAACCGAGGACATATTTACAATGTGTCCTGATCCCTTCTTTAACATATGAGGAATAACTGCTGAGGTACAATAAATAACTCCCCTAATGTTCACGTCAATCATACGATCCCATTCATCAACTTTATTATTCTTGAAAAAACTCAGTGGCATTAGGCCAGCGTTATTAACTAGTATATCTATACTTCCCCACTTCTCGACTACAGTATCAACGAATGAGTTACAATTGGATCTGTCGGTAACATCAAGTTCATGAACAAGTACGCCTGCTCCTTTGACCTCTGTTATTACTTTTTCTAGATCCTTTAATCTGTCTTTCCGCCTTGCTCCGACTGCAACCCGTGCGCCTGCTCTTGATAAAGCAATAGATGTAGCATACCCTATACCACTACTTGCCCCCGTAACCAATGCAACTTTATCTTTCAACATCTGACTAACACTTTGTGGTTTAATTGCCTAGAAACTTCTAAATAAATATTGGGATTCTGATCATCACATGCAAACCAAGTACAAATCAGAATAATCTTACTCTGTACAATTTTGCAGTTTTAATCTTACAGTTGTGAATAGCTCATCGTATACTGTTTACAACACGAGTCAATGGTAAAAGGTAACTGCGAACCTATCTTCCTGACTATTCTGGAAATATTAGGCGAAACCCTTCAAGATATCGATTGCAGAGATTGTCAAGTTGTCAACTATGAATCTACAATCAGTCCTGTCTTAATTTAGTATCGCTCAGACCACACTCTGTACATTTGTAGGCTATTGATGTTTTGAATTTACTCTCCTGCACCATTTCGCCACCACAACAAGCACATTTCAAGACAATCCCACCTCTGTCTAGATATCAATCGCCGTAGTTCCTAATGTTTGTTGTGGAAATAAGATTAGTTCGATAAATTGATTATCATATTGTCTGGTAATGAAAGAAGCGAATCTATTTCATGATTCTTTCATATTGCGGAATTTATCGCAGATTTAAAGGTATTTTGAGAGTCTTAACAATCTTCTGTTTACACATTCATTTTTCAAAATCAGGTTATGATACAGGCGCAGCTTATACCTGGTTTCAGTATTCACTTTAAGAGCTTCATCCATGTCATCATTATTTTCCATAACTTAAGATCAATGTAATAACTATGAATTATTGCAACTGTGTGTGATATTTTCAAATCCAACGAGGCAGAAACACGCAAAAGTCACTTATTAAGTCTTTGAGTTAATATCGGTGTCAAGATAGTTCGAGAACTTGATTATGTTATGGATTGATTCTTGAAGCTCAATTGTTGCAATACACTACGGTTACCATTTACCTAACTAAACTAACTAACTCGGTACAGCCAAAAGAGTCTCGGCTCGAGTTATCTAGTCTCAACGGATTTATCTCATCGAAAACACAACAGAAACAGATGTAGATATTTCTTGTTCTCCTGCTAGAAAAGGTGTTGCGGCAAGAGTAGCGCCATCTTGGGCATATGTATTCTCTCTGCTTACGATCGGTTCAGGGAAACTAGGAGGGACAGTGGTAACACCTTCAAGAATTATGGATTTAGCTCCAATCACCTTCGACCCCACAGCCGACGCTGCAATATCGGCTTTCTGTTTCGCATTAGCGATGGCGTCAGTAATAAGGTTGTTCTTCGCATCTTCTAGTCGGTTGTTCGATAGAGTAAACTCTATACTATTTATGCTATTAGCTCCGGAGGCAACTGCTGTATCTATCCATTCAGAGACGTTATCTAACTTTGAGCTCTCGATCTGTATAGAATTAGCCGCGGTAAACCCTGATACATTCAGTCTTGCTCCATATCCTGTATCATTATAAACAGGATATATATTGAAAGAGGAAGCCCTAGTCTCATTCTGCATTAACGCCTTGTTTCTTAATTCAGAAACAATCCGATTCAGAATTTTCAGCCAGAGCAGCGTTGGCTGTATGCTTTGTAGTCTCAACACCTATCGACACGAACACTCTGTCGGGTTGTAGTCGAGCAAACGCACTACCAGATGAGTAAATCGTCCTATTTAGATCGGTGATGCCGCTAGTTTCGTTCCCTATATTGTTAACAGTTGTATTCTGAGCAGATGCACTATTATATTGATTAATAATAATAGTCATGACTATAAGTACAGTCAAAACCATAATTGTGATCGCAAACAGAAGCCCCGGATACTGTTTGATGTCTACATGATTAAAATTATTATTTTGAGAAGAACTTGCACTATTCATTTGTGAATGAATACATGTACATTTGATACGGATATTTAATGATTATCTAGACAACTCTTGGAAGAAATGTGGTAATCCGTTGATCTGAGAATTTCTGGGCCGTTGATTGGTTCTCCTTTAACGATACGTAAACATGTCTACAGTAATTCTTCTTTGATTTTGATAGCGATTTGATCCATATCTGTGGGAGTAACTTCAGGCCGGCTCAGAAACATCGAATGGACCGGTCCGGCCCCATCATCAACATGTCTTGGAATAATATGAATGTGAGCATGACTAATTTCCTGACCCGCTTCCCTCCCATTATGAATTGCAATAGTAGTTCCCTTTACACCAGCCGCCCTTTGTACAGGACCAACTATTCTCCACAAGAGATGAAATAGTGCCAATGCATACTCCTCAGTCAAGTCTTCAATTTTGGGAAAATGGAGCTTTGGGATTACGAGAGTATGACCTTTTGATAATGGATACGCGTCCAGAAATGCTATTGCTTTCTCGTCCTGAACAATGATTTTTGAGTGAGCTTTCCCTGAAGCTATCTTACAGAAGACACAATTCGAATTGAGTATCATCTTCGTAACGATAACACTCTATATCGTTATAAATATAACATATTCATCATAGAGTTGTACTGAATATCGGCAATAGGGAAATGTAGACGAGGCATGAGACTACCTTTTTTGATAAATTAGATCTCTCATATGTTTATTGCACCTAAAGGGTGATTCCTGGTAACAGCTGTATCATTGACTTTTTTTCAATCTAATTATGATTAACGGTTCCCTTTTCGTCCTCGCTAGTCAACTACTGATGAATTAATTACTCTCTTAGATAATCGACGTAGATAAAACCACCGTAAAGTGAAGTCAAGGGTGTATGCACATCTAGTTACTTTCATTCTCATTTATGAGACCAGCTTATGGCGAGCATATCAGCTACCAAAATAATAGCTATAGTCGAAAATCTTACTTTGGTGTACCCATCACAACTAACCTCAATATCCCTCCGATCCCCCTCCTTTTGATCATAATCGCTACAGGCTAGATGAAGGAATATAATATCATGATGAGTAATAGTCCCAACCCAACTCCCAAGCCAAAATCGTTCGCTTTGCTCTTACCCTGTACCTTCAGTAGGTCGCATGACAAGAAGGGCACAGTGCCTGACAATTGGAAGTATTATACCATCCTTATGATGGTAATCCCAAACACCTACATTTCTCTTGCAAATGCCACATTTGAAATTCTGTATTCTTAAAACGTGTCTTCTAGTTTGGGCAGTAAATGATGTTCTTTTTTTGGTTCTGTGAGTTAGAATCCAAATTAACCAACCTAAAGAAATATTAAAAAAAAGGAACAACAATGAAAAATTCAGTTCTCGCGATTCAAATAAGCTAAGATTTTCGGTAGCATGTAGGATGAATTCTTTCTCTGATATTGTTCCCATTCCCGGGAAAAGAATGAACACGAAGACTATTGCTAATATGATCACATATGAAATTAGAAGATCTACTAGTCGGTTCTTCATTTTATCTGCTATTGCGTATCAAAAGATAGATTTTGATTTATCTTAATTTGGAAAGAGAATGTTGTCAGTTTAGTAAGACTTATCTTACTGTAGAAAAACCAGTGATGCACGGCAAGAAACAGCTAGAGATAGCCGTGGTGCCTTGTTAGAAGCAACGATTAAAGTAGCAATAGTAGTACAGTATGGTTTTACCTGCAGAGTAGAGGTCATCCTAGAACCTAGGTATCATGTCTTTTTCATAGTAATCGTGCATTATTTTTTCCTACTTAAAACGAAATGAAGTATATGTAGATGTAGCTCCTTAGACAAGTGTTTGGATGGAAATTGACCTGATTTCCTATGTTGTCATACAACATCCTAGTAGCCACTTTCGCTAGGTCTACTCAGAGAAAAATTCCTTCCTCTGAACGAGAAATTTGGAAATTCTTAGTAGCATCCGATTTTTCTCGTAGCAAAACCAGACAAAAAATAAATACTGATGCTAAGCAGGTTTATTTTGTGTTATTTTTTAATTCCCTCGTTTAGTTCCTGACGGGCTGGGGGACCGCAGTGAGGGATTACGTGAACATATTGTTTTCCTGGAAAAACAATGGGCTTTGAAATGTCCTCGTCAGCCGACCAGCCGATACCATGGTCATCGATCGCTGTACTAGGATCTTGAACATCATGTTATAGACCTTCTATCGATGAACTAAATTCAGACAGGTACTATTGAACCTGGCAAACAAGCAGATATTGTAATTCTGTCCAAAAATCCTCTAGAAGATATTGGAAATACCAGGAGTATCGACGCAGTTATCACAGATGGCAGAAGCATAGTAAGTGGTAGAATAGACCAAGGGATTAGGATGGGATTAGGATGATACTCACTGGATTCTACCAGAGATACAGAGACATCCTGTTACTCAATAAATATGTTGCAGTAAGTGGAATCATATCCTTTGCTGTAGGGGCCATTTTTACCCAAGTTTATGCAGATTATGTTGGCGTAGGAAGAAGCCTGAACAACTCTATTTATACACTAATCATAGGATATGTGACATACATTCCGATTTTTGCTTATCTATTCTTTAGAGCTAACAGAGTTCGTTATAAGGACCCGACTAGTGGGGCCCTGAATTCACGCAATCCAATACGTAACATTTGGAAATTATTTACTGCATTTTCGGTCTCAGGAGTAGTTTTCATCTTGACCAAGACCTATATTCATTTCCATCAGCTCGAATTGGGATATCTAAAAGCCTATGAAGCATACTTCGTAGCAGAACTTGTAGCTTGGGGTGTTTACTTAGTATCTATGAACACCATCTTGAGGGTTGTAAAGATGTACAATATACGTGGGAATTCGAAGTCTACTAGAACTCCACATTAATATGGCTAATACGGTCTTTGGAGAACTTGCACATATGAAACGGAAGGGGTTCTACATACCACCGAATTATTTCAATAAATTTGACTGTAATGGGAAACCTCTGTGCAGGGCGTTGGAATGCAATAAACATAGCAAACGCCCTTTCAAGTTCTTCTGCAGCAGGTTTCATGCCAAAGAATTTGCTAAATGGCATTTTCTGCACTGCACATGGACCGGTGTTCGGCTAGCTATTTTCAAGCGAGATAATTATACCTGCCAAAGTTGCGGTAAATCTTGGACTAGAGATCAGATACTGAAAATAACGAAACGTAACGGTCGCTTTTTAATATTCGCAAATGTCTTGGACGTGAAGGGTACAGACTTGGAATGTGACCATATTCGACCGGTGGCACAACTAGCTGACCAGTTTAGTTCGACACTAAATAGAAGTAACAATAGAAGCATCAAGAAAATCGAGAAAATTCATTTTATGCAGGAAGATTTGTTGTCTTATGATAATCTGCGGACGCTTTGCGCCAAGTGCCATATCAAGGTAACGGTCGGCTTTACAAGAGTTAGATATTATGAGAGCAAGCTTCAATCATCGGTTGCAACAGCAAATGCTATGATTGAATACTACACGTTGCGGAAAGACAGTTCGCGTAAGGATCGAGACATAAGAAGAATATAGGAATTCCAAAGTCTTTACTTGATGAAGCATATTTTGAGATATGAAAAATGAAATCAGAAACATTTGAACCATCGAACATTAGAACGATACTTAAATTTGTGTTGATCGTATGTTCCGGACAGCAGTATTTTACATAACTCCTAAATACACAGTCAAAACTAAGCTACAGAATATTAGTACAGACTTCTTTCATAATTTGAAGATAATTATTTCCTATATAGGATTAGGAACACCTTAAGGTCATGAATAATAGATTGGCTTTCCTTGTCAGCATTCTTGCCATAATGATCATACCATTAGGTCTTGAACCCCTCATAAGATCCGAAAATACCTTTGCATCTGGAGATGATTCTAGCTATACAACAATTAAAAATCCCGAAGATAGCTCAATAATGCCATCATCTCTTAAATCTACAGAGGAAGATAATACTAGGCAAATAATCAATCAGCAAAATGAGTGTCAAGGAAATATCGTAGTATGTCAGAACATACTGACAAAAATCATTTGTAATGATAAAGCAGTCTGTATAATAGGAAACCTGGACCCATTCTTACTGGTATTGCCGTATTGAGGTCGCAAATATTTATATGACATCATCAAATAAAGTGTACCGACTAATTTACAAACGATAAAAGATGGAAAACAGCATTAAAAAAACTATGCTATAGAGTAACGATCGTGACGAATAGACAAATCAAAGCATATTAGACAAATGACAAGCCAGCCGCTAACTTGACCGGTTCAAATAAAAAAATGACGGGGTTCATTCAAAAGATCTAGTGAAATGATTCGAAAGGAAATCCTTGGTCGTTCTCATCAAGATTAATACAGCATAATTGTGTGGTTCGACCAAATATTTGTAGTGGTTATGCAAGGGGTCCCCAGTCACGAAAGAGTTACAGGTCTTTCATTGCTGTAGACAATTTTATCTGTGCCCTGCAGTCCTGTGCCTTTAAATTACTTAAAAGCCACGATACAAACTTGTCAGAAAACTTTTTGCCTTTGGCTTGATCAATCTCTCCAGCATTACTGTTGCCTTTCGACCAGCAATGAACAGCTTGGAAAAAAATCCACCCCGCGCTTGAAACAGGATCCTCTAGAGCAAAAACATCTTCATCTGATTTATAACCGCAGGCATTTTTATAGTGTAAGAGTAACGTAATGGCAATATTAGAATCCCTATTGAAATCAGTAGTTATAAAGTCTAAAATGAATGTCCTCGTGTTTGAGGCCATTTCCTAAAGGCTTTAAGTAAATTCCAAGAACTAGAAAGAAAGTGATAAGTTGTGGAATGACTCGTTTATTTTGCGTGTACAAAAAGCGGCTTTTTGCTAACCCATATAGCCTTATCTTTGGAGAACATTATTCTGATCAACCCTCCCTCTTCCCAACTTTTATAGCTCTTCTCGAAGTGTTCATAAACCTCGATATTGAAGCAAGCAGATATGTCATTTTCGAAATGACATAACTTTTTTTGACGGATGCTTTCTGTGTGTAGCGTTTGCAACCATTTGTCAACTACTTCAGGATGTTCCTGAAAAATACCTTCGATTATGTACGGTGTATATATGCCAATCTTCGTTGCGAGCGCATCATTAGGGATTAGATTATATCCCCTTAGAACTAGTCCCAATGAGCTATCTCGTAGGATCTCAGACATTTATTAGGATATATATGATCAATCCGGATTATTAATTTGTTGGACATAATATTACAATCCCACTTATAATTTTTATATTAAAATTTCTTGCTTCTTGTAATTCTCTGTAAAAATTATTTCTGTCATGTTATTCTTTTTTGAACGACTAATCCCGTGTTCTTCCTTCTCCCTAGATTTTGGCATACATCAATTGGCCACCATAAACCAAACTTCATGTCATAGCTGTAAGCTCTTTTCAAGTATTATATTTGGTTGAATATTACCGCTCAAGTAGTCTACAGATAACCCTGCACCAGGGTCCTAACATGAATTGCACTAAATCCACTGTTAAATGTACCAATCTATAGAGCTTGTATTCTATCTAATATGAGCTACAGAGAACAGCAGGAATTTAACATTCGCGGTTCATAAACTTTAATTCCACTCCCCTTTTCTCAGAGTAGTCATATGTGAATGATTCATTCGCCAAGACTGGGAAGCTAGATAGTCCTATCTCCTGGCATATTGAACATCGGCTATCAAGAATTGGGAGCCTGCTCTTGTCAATGTATGTTGTTGCCCAGAAGCAAACGTCGCAAATAACTAAAATTCGTTCGTTGCTCTTGTAATTGTGGCCTTGGCTTAAGCTGTCTAAGACAAACCCATCTCTAGTAGACTGTGAGTTATCTAAGCTATTCTCTGGAGTTACTGAAGACTTTGTCGTAAGATCGGTGGTATTAGTTGGTTCCAATGGATTTCGTCGGGCTTATACCGAAGATAGATGACATATAAATCGTTCTCTGCGATGGAGGAGACGTATATACTGTGAATCGTTTTCGTAAGTATGCTTCAAATTGATCGGGTTCGTATGACTGTTCATATTATCAACTCTGGGCTGCAAATAAGAATAGCTATCACAATATACAGATATCAGATTAAATCTATAGTATAATTGTAGAATATAATTACGGTGTACACGTTCGGATCTTTTCTATGCATGAAATGAATACAACGGTACCAGTGTTTTTTGCTCCAAAAGTCATTACCACACTAGCAGGAATGCAATTGACGCTTCAAAATGTATTTGCTGCTTCTTCTGCAGCGGCTGCCGGTGGAGGTGCAGCTGCAGCAGCGGCTGCTGGTGGAGGCGCAGCTGCAGCAGCGTCTTCTGGCGATTCTGCATCTGCGGCAGCAGCTTCCTCAGATGATGACGGTGACGATTCCTCATCAGCAGCAGCTTCAGCAGCGTCTTCTGGCGATTCTGCATCTGCGGCAGCAGCTTCCTCAGATGATGATGACGAGGATGACGAGGATGATTGATCCCTCGTCTGAGCGATGCATTCACGAATCTGTTTATAGAGGCAAGTCATTGTGAATAGGATCGATTTCAAAGCGCAAGGATTCAATGTTGAGAAGCTATGATGTCCCAAGGCCAATGTTCGTACAACCTTTACAGCTGTCTCTGTTGTTATTCCCGCTAGTGTCGCTGGATCAATGCAGGGAACGTGATTGTTGGTCCAAGCACAGGCCACCGCAGTTTCGATCGTTATAGCAGATATCGATTCTTTAGGTGTTAGCGATGTGGCTGCTACTTTTGATGGAGAAACCCTATCTCTAATAGATGGTAATTTTGTAACGTAGTAGATGAATTACAGATGGAAGATTTTAAATGAAAATCCGAGTAGTTGATTGCAATGCTATACCTCGGTCCCAAACAATTCCTTGTGGAATACTCGTTCGATAAGGACCAAGTTGAGATCGGAAGCGTGACATATCCCACTATAGCTGTAAAAGATAAACAGAATGGTGAGCCTATCTCTCTCTGATAAATTCGTAAGACTAACTGTAGAGCCACCCGATAATAGCACACTAGGAGAGACTGCTCAGGCTATGTACACGGCTAAAGATGGACTGGCAATATTTACTCTAGAAATATGACCTAATTCAAACGCCGGAGTATACGATACTCAACTAGAAAGTAGAAAGGACTCTATCATTTAAACACGAAAAGTACGACATTGCGAGTTGTGTAAGTTATCCTGCATTTTTTGGCGGGGTGCCATACTCGGTGATTGAAATGTCACGTTAACCCTATAATTTGTCCAATCAGAATCTTTAGAGTGGTAACAAGAAGAGATCGCACCCGGATTCTGTAAAACGTCACGATCCATTGCATGCATCAAACAATAAAACAATAACGACTCATGCATAACGCATATCTATTATCCTATAATTTACGAATCGTATACGTGTTGTAACCGGCGATTCAAATTATCCTCCCTCGTGTATTGCTGTATGATACACCCAAAATGTTCTGAGGAGATACTCCTTGAACTCATCATGGTTTTGATTTCAAGTATGCCCTGATACCGCAAACTGGCGTCCGCGTCAAAACATAACACTCCTGGTTGCAGAGAATTTTAAGAATGACACGTGATTCAATTACAAAGGTCCAATGACGCTGAGCTGGAGCAAGTCATCAATCGCCTGAATAATGAATAGAGAATGTTGTACAGATCCAGAAAAATCTTAAAAAACAGTAATAGTAGTAACTTTTAAAAGAGCACCACCGGGGTTTTAAGAGTGAAGGTAAGAGTCTACTTTTCCAGAGAGCCTGAAGGAGATCTTCTTATTAGAGACAACAAAATAAGCTCAAGGGCATTATATACACTCTATGATCTAGTTTGGGAATCCGAGTTTAAAAACGTATTAAATGTTGGGCGAGTTTGGTTGAAATTCAAGCAACAGAAGAAGCCGTTTGGAAAACCTCTAAGAACCAAGAGAACACACGATGTAATATCCCCGGGAGACATAATTGAGATTGGAAACGATCATTATGTAGTTGGCCAAGTAGGAGCAACTAGATTAACGTTGTTGGACTGATCAATAAGAGATGTTTAAAACAGCTGGTCAAATCTGCATTTTTGCTGTTGACCATCAGTCAGTGGCGTAATTCGAGATTACCTATCCTTCTGATGAAGAGGATTCTGGCCGAATTTGATCATAGCATGTATATTATGCTGGAGTTAATACTAACTATAAACTAATGATGATTCTCTTGCGACGTGGAACAAGATAACGTAATGGTAAACTATCTCAAACCTTAATCACATATGATGTGTTTGTTGCACTAAGCTGATATGGACCAAAGATCAGTAAAGCCGATTCTATGAGGGCATAATTGATTAATTATTATAACTATATTTTTATCTAGCACATGATGCTTGGAACAGAACTAAACGCGGCTAGACACAGCAAGTTGTGTGATAAAGTTTTTGAAATTACACCACTCATACGGTTTGCTGGTATTATAGACAAAATGGGGAATCTCGTTGCTGGAGGAATGAGGTTGGGAACAGAACCGTTGGAAAATGTAGATGACTCTCAAAAACTCTTCGTAGAATTTGCATTGATTGGTGAAATGAGGAAAGACTTTAATGACGCATTTGGTAAGGCCATATATAGCTTCACGGAACGAGAGAAGCTCAACCTCCTTTCCTCTAGATGACAAATATACGTTACGTGTATCCATAGAGAAAGAAGAAACTGGGCAGATGAAGATTATTCACGAAGAGTTGCCAAATTAGTTAGCTTCTTAATTTATATCGTATTTGTTGATCATGTCATCTTTACCTAGCTTGTAAACTTCCAGAATATTTTAACTCTATTGCTTCTAGCCGTCTACGAAGCAATACCACTTTTGTGGAACGGTCAATTAAGATCATCGAACCGTCGATCTTTGAAGGAGATTGCATATAGATAAAATGAAAAAATCGAAAATATCTCGTTTAATTCTTAGTTACATCTTATTTGACAAAGCTTGAGAGTCTTAAAGTATTGCATTACAATGATTCTCACAACTAGTCAAAGAATAGTTATGAGTCATAGATTGTAAAGCATTCCATCCAATACAAATGCTGCAATGGGTACGTACTACTTTAAAGATCGCTAGAAGCTGAGAAATCGACGCAACATATGTCTCACTTATAGGTATACCGACGGTCACGAGGACAGTGCTACGTCAACAAGAAAGAGCTAACTACATGGATGCCCCCTTCAAATGCATATATGTTGGCCTTACAAGGGAGGAGAACATACGTCGTGTCAATCACTTATAACCTTGTACTTATAATTTCTACAGCTTAGTACTAGAATTACTGGAAAAGCTTTGAATCCTCTTGTCGAAAAAAGTCTTGTCGTTGCTGCTGCCGGTTACGTTAATCTGACACGCGGAATATATGCAAGAAGATACCATTTACCAATTTTCAGCACTTCCAAGAAAGATATAATAGATCCGTCCCGAAAGGAAATGACTTTAGCAATGCGACTGAAAAAGTATCTATGTCAGCTGAGGTACAGCCATTTGCCTCGCCCTCCTCTGTAACATTATAGAAAGGACTATTGAACCGGCGGCAATTACTGTCGCAGTAGAAAAGATCATAAAGAATGCCACATCTGACGGAAAAGATCTGGTAAGATTGCCAACTTCAAGAAAGGTCTGATTAGTTTGCATATACATCGCGGCCAGTGCAGGCCCAATAGCACTCCCAATAATTCGCACGAGAGTCGCAATACCTAGCGATATGCCTGTATATTCCTTTGGAGTAGCTAGTATTATTACATTCATTGCTCCAATCGCAGCAAAAGACAAACCTGTCGAAAGGATACCCAAGTTGATCGAAATTGAAGTAGGACTGTTGTGAAAGAATACAAGGCCTAAAAAGCTAGCCGTAACGATGGAGGTTCCAGCTATCACAGGTCTCAGTG
>JBKPHJ010000368.1:0-1427 GCA_046729835.1 Thermoproteota archaeon | reverse complement strand
GCATAGCTGTTCAAAAGCTTCTCTATCTCTGCGACGTCGTAAACGGCTTTCGGAGCTTTATTCAAAAACATGATTCTCATGATCTGTTCCTTTCTCTCTCATTGCTTGTTGCGCTTTCCCGGGCTGTTGAATTTCGTGTTCGTGGTTCGTGCTCGTTTGGATCCAAGGTCACGTTTCACGTACACGATCACAATAAGTGCGAACATATCCGAGTAGGCGTTCTAAGCGCAAGAAAAAGTTGAACTCTGCCGGCAGAGATCTCTGCGCTGAACAAACAGATGCCCGGTAGTTGCTCAACCCTTATGGCCTCTTGGGCAATGCAATTCGATGGCGCGTCATCGTTCGGTACGTGGTTTCGCGGTTGGATGAAGGGGTTGGTGAGCCGGGATCGCAGGACGATCCGGGAAAAGATCGAGACTGAATCAAGATCCGAAAGTCGTTTACGATCTCGACACCAGACTAAGAGCTTAAGTCAAGATTTGACCCCCGGACCTGCGGCCGATTTTCAGAGAGCTGCGCGACGCAATGGAGTCGGGAAGCAGTATTTCGCAGGCTCTACGCTCAGGGATAGGATATTACTTTGGTAGCTTGAGAAACGCCCAGGCGGCACTTAAAACTGATCGGAAGCTGTTAAGCGGTTGGAGCAAGCGCAAGACCATCACTGTCCTTGCACAAAAGCACCGATCAAAAGAGAAACTGAATTACGGCGCGGTACGCCGGGAGTTTCCCGCACTTGTGAGTGCCGCCGAAGCTTATTTTGGCAGCTGGGGTAAGGCATTGTATGCGGCAGGGATCGATCCGAATTTGTATTTTGTTCATCATAAATGGTGCAGAGCTTAGACGCCGTGTTGGACGTTTTATAGGGAATGAACTATTTGACTGGATCGGTTACGTTCAAGGCTTTCAAATCATCAGCGACGGCATCGCCCAGAGCGATTCCGTTTAATTTCCATTCATCTCTGGCTTTGTAAAAGCTGAAACCGACAGGATAGACCGCCTTTTCATATTTCTGGATATAAACCAATCTGATCAGGCTTTTGCCGAGACGCCGCGTGCCTATCAATTCGTATGCGCCGGGTATGCGTTTGCCCAACTCTTGTTCCACTTTCGTTTGAAAGCCTTCGTATTGGCTCCCAAGTTTCGCGGCTTGTGACACAGCCTGGTCCTTGTCGTACCAATATTGTTTGAAAATATTGTTAAACGCTTCACTGACCTGCCCCTTCGATAGCGCCGCCATGAATCGGTCGGTCGCTTGCTTCAGTAATGCAATGTCTGCTGCCGAACTTTTCTCTGCGGCATCGAGTCGCAGTGTTACGATACAGAAAAGTAGCAGCGTCCCGTTGAGCAATTTCATTCGAGCTTGAATAGAAACTAATAGTGGTTGTCAAGCCACGACGGTTGACTCTCTGCCCAGAGCAGCGCTAGAG
>JBKPHJ010000367.1:0-3843 GCA_046729835.1 Thermoproteota archaeon | reverse complement strand
TGAACCATCTGCCTCCCAAATGGCAAAGGTATTGTTCTCTGTGTCTGAACATATAGCAAAATATCCCATATTCGGTACTGCGCTTTTTGGCATCTTAACTTTGCCACCAAGTCTTTCGATTTTTGCAGAGTACTCGTCTACTGATTTGACGTCAATATAATTTGTTATCCCCTGTTGTTCTGGCATTATTCTTTTCATCAAACCTCCAGCAACAGCATTATTCCCTTTATCATCTGTTGTGGTTATTGTCCAATACTCTATACCTTCAGGTGTCTTCTCCGGTGACAATCTCTCGATACCCCAGCCAAATAGTTCACTATAGAACTTTTTTGATTTTTCAATATTGTCTGTGGGAATTTCAAAATGCACTATTGTTGGCATATCGTTATATGTTTACTTTCAGTTAATAAGTGCATAAGGGAAAGAAAGTATAGTTGTTTCAATACTTGCTGTAAAATCCTGGCCATGGTGAAGCAGAATTTGGTGGTGAGGAATTATTGGAAAAGCAAGCGTTCAAAAGCACCCAGGTTCGTCTATACATTCAAAAGCGGACATAAAAAATTTTAGACAAGAACATAGTAAGTAATGATCGAATACCACTTACATTTTTATTTTTAAGTTATTGACGCAAATAACCTGTTGGTATGACAATCGATAAAGCATCCTACTTAATCGAAATAGAAAAGCTCATGAGTATTGTCTTCGAAAGAGCACTCATCTAGAATATTCCCTTCATTCTCTGTCTTCCTCTTGACTATCATAGTATACGCATTGACAATACTTATGATTATCTAATATCTGTTTGATTAGCAGTACTACAATCAATATATGTGCATGTAATTGCTTTGAGGGATTCGACGGTACTGCCTAGAACTCTACCTATTCTTAATTGATCTGATGGATTCGTTATAAGATCGTCGTCAGCTGAACCTCCTATGGCTGAATCCATCGTTGATAAAGCCCCCTTCTGATAATAATCAGGCCACTGCTCAAAGGACAGCTAACGATCCTTTCAAGATTCTTAAGACAAGATTTGCAAAGGGTGAGATTACTAAAGAGGAGTACGAAGAAATGCGAAAAATGCTTGAATCTTAATTGTACTCGAACAGATTGGGAACCAATCCTATGTTGAAATCAAAATTACAAATGTCTCAAATTTAAATCTCCCCAATGAAGATCATTGATAATACTGTACCGACATTCTAAATGCATCAAATATATCATCATAACTCGTAGCTTTTCTATCTAACAAGCCTGCACCATTCTCCACTGCAGTCCTCAATGAAGTTATCAGCTTGTCAAACCTTGGGTTAATGGCAATTGAACTACCATTATACTCTAGTACTTTCTTAACATGTGTCAACATTCGTTTATGTTCCTTAGCAAAATGAACCGGGACAAACAATGTTTCTCATCAAAAAATCTAAGTTATAGATATCATGGAATGACTTTTTGTAATAGTCTATTTCCTGTTCATAATCTGCATTCTCGCCTAACTAATACTTCAAAGAACGGATAAAGGAAGGATTAGCTCCATCAACTAAGATCCTACAGCCATTGTCAAATGTTATACCATATTTAGCTAGAAGGCCTAAAGTTATAGTGATCATTTGATTAAAGTCTGGTCTTGGAAACTCCTCTGCATATGCAATCTGGATTTGATTGTCAACCCATTCTGTAATCACGATACCAAAGGGTGAAGATCCAAATCCTGGATCTATTCCCAATGACTTTCTAGAATAGGTATTAATAGAGTCTGGGTTGTATTTCTTTCCCTTCTCCATCACTGTTTCAATGTTCTTAGTATGAAACACGTTTCCTATTAAGCCAAGATATTTCAGGTTCTTTGTTTCTACAGATCTTATAGCAATTGTAAATAACGAATATGGAGTTGATTCTAATGGATGATGACTTTGCTTTTGTACTTCTTCTGGTTGGTTACACTCTCACGTTCAAATAAATCTATGAATAAAAGACATTCCGGAACGTGGTTATCTGCAATAGGTAGATAGGTGCTCGTGCTAGAATATGGCTCTATCTCGCTTGTCCCTGTTATGTTTAGAAGGCAGTAGTTAAATGAGTGGAAAAGAATGACAAGGTGACTGGCAAAGGTTTAATGATTCAACCTACGTTGGTACCACGTATAGATAACACCGCAACCGAAATCGCACAGAAATTAAGAAAGGAGAGGAAAAGGAAAAGAAGACGTTATCATGCCAATTGATATTCGTCATGACAACAAAAAATCTTTGCCGACTAGAGTTACTACTTTGATAGCTTAAGAATATATCTCCTTAGTCATAAGTACGTTTGGTAGTTTAAGTCTTAGCCTGTTCTTCTACTTATAGACAATCAATGTCAGAGATGAAGTCCAAACTTGCAGTCGGCTACTGACGAAAGTTGCATACCCGGATTTATCGCGTAAATTCTTGACTCCATATACAAGCCTTCAGATGCGTATCTTAAGAAGGACTCTACTTATGTATTCTATTGTGCTGTCTTGAAGTATAGTTATTTTGTGCATTCTTGACATGACTAGCTCTACATACTACTATGAAAATAATGACAAATTCAATGATGACCTTGGATTCATCGATTCAGCAGGTCATAAGCCAAAATGATAACGTTAAGATACTTTTTATATACGAGCCAGAGAATCTATGACACTACAACCTTTCCAACCAGAGTAGGATGAATCTGACAGAAGTAAGGGAATTCTCCGGCCTTAGTAAATTTGTGAGAGAATGTTTTACCGGCTGTCAGTACCGTAGGTCCTGATAATCCGGAATCAAATTGTTTTCCCTTACTTAGATCACTTGGTCCGGTACCAGATGTTACTGTGTGCTCCATGTCGTGAAGGACATATCCACACAGTAACGTTTACCGCGGACAAACCTGGAACAATAACGTACTGGTGTCACATACATCCCCCGAACATGATTGGCGAGATATTGGTATTTCCTAAACCAGTAACTACAGCTTAGCTGGAATGACATAAGACAATACGAAATAGTCCTTTTTATGACATCGACCTGAACTTATTGAGGACTCAGTTCTTATTCTTTGCGACGATTTCAACATAATTCAACGTGATTTTAACTAATTTGTTCTTTATGTGCTAGCATACAGCTGTGAATACAACAATAATGACATCTAGGACGAATATTACAAATAACACAACTCGAAGAATACTTAAAGTGAAGTTTGAAACCGCGCTAGAAAACACGAGTACCACGTGCGACTTCGAGAGGAGTAGCAGAGTACTGTAGGATAGTAGTAATTTTTGATAACTGTCCAGTTTATTAGAATGCATCAATTGAAGGTTCACACAAAGAAAAAAGGAGAAGGATAAATCCAGAAGAAGAGAAGCTTACAAGAAACCAGGAAGAGAACCATATCAGAGGGGTCATCAGTATTCAGTGACAGACCTTTGTTAGAATGCAGCGTACGTAGACCTTGATACATGTCGCTCATAACTCCTGATTTTTTGTTGGGCATGTTTCTACCATTGTTATTGTTCTTGATACTCACAGGTGTTAGATAAAAGATTTTGCGGCGCTTTTAGGTTTGACTCAGAATTTTGACACCCTTGACATTTCAGTAAATACTATTTTATAAGCTTCATTCTAACTATATCATATTATATGATATTCCTTTTGTTCATGTTCTCGTAGCTGTCTGTTCTTCTTTGCCTCTCGGTATTTTGCTTCCAACCTATTTCTTAATTGTTGATCAGTCTGCACTCTAGTCTACTGGAGGTTTCTTCTAAAACTATTAATACCACTATAATGTTCGAAAGGTGGCGTTATGATAGGAATTCCTAGACTTATAGGATATATTCTC
>JBKPHJ010000366.1:0-3323 GCA_046729835.1 Thermoproteota archaeon | reverse complement strand
ACAAAACAAAGAATATGGAAAAGAAAAGCTAGAGATTCCTATATTGACAATAGGCGGAGAAGCAGGTATAGGTAATTTTACTACTACCTCATTTCAAAAGGTTGCAAACAATGTTACAGGAATAACGTTACCAAACACGGGACATTTCATACCAGAAGAAAGACCAAATTTTGTAATAAAACAAATACTTGATTTTTTTAAATAAACACCTTTTTTAGATTTTGATAATCGACCCCTGACTTCCTGAAACTTTCTTATTCGTCTACTAAAAATACACAAAGTCACTTTCTTTTATTTTTATCAAGTAGGTGTTGTCTATAAAATTATCCGGCCTGCCATAACTCTATAATGTTTCAGTCATAACTTTAGTTCCTTTACCGTTACATTCAACCCTTCTATACTAGACTCGTTTGCGAACTTTTGTTTAATATAACTTACAACTCTATTTAGTTCTTGGTTGTAGCGGGGCCAGTGGTTTGTGAGCCATATTTGATATGATTTTAGGACCCAATTTAAGACATAAAAAAAGTTTACTATAGTATCTTTGTCTCCTACACCAGAAGAGATATATCAATTGCAAACGTATGCATCATTGGTATGATACATGAAGTCACAAGGATAAGGAAATGCACTATCGGTACTAATGGGCCTAGCATCCATGGCGCTAATGGAAATAACACTTAGTGGAAAAGGAGATAACCATGTCAGATCATTTTGATGCATTGTTAAGCTTGTACAATCCGGAAAGCGTATCAGCTGCTATTAAGACTCCAGCTGATACGAAGCGGCCAAAAATGGATGCCCGCATAGATATTTGTGATATTTATGCGTTCCAAAAGCCTAAAGATGTCAACAAGTCCGTTCTGGTGCTCAATGTCAATCCTGTTGCGCCAACGTATGGTGATTCGTTTTCATCTGAGGCTGTATATGAGCTGAAAGTGGATACGAACGGAGATGCCGTCGCTGATATTGCTTATCGCTTTATGTTCTCTCCCAAAGAAGATGGCATGCAAAAAGCGAAGGTTCTACGCGTCAGCGGGGAACAGGCCAAAGGCAATGGCAACGATGGCGAAGTCATCTTCCAGGATGTGCCTGTGGCTTTTGCAGAAGAGGCCACCATAGCCGATGCAGGCGAGTATCGCTTCTTTGCCGGGATGCGCAGCGATCCCTTTTTCTTTGATCTAGAGGGTGTGAAAAATGGCATGCAATTTACCGGCGCGGATACGTTTATGGATAAGAATGTCTTCAGTATCGTCTTGGAAATGCCTAATATCGCTCTGGGTAACAATCCCAAGCTGGGAATCTGGTATCGGGTTCTGATCCCCAAAGATGGAAACCCCTTTTTCCAAATTGACCGAATGGGACGTCCCTTTGTCAATGTAGTTTTTACCAAGGAAAACGACAAGGGTACGTTTAATCGCATTGAGCCAACACGTGACCAGGAACTCTTTAGCAAGAAGTTTGCCGATCTCTTAGAGTCATTTGGACATAGCCCCGAGGGTGCTCAGCAGACGGCTCTCACCCTTCTGCCAGATATCCTAGACTACGATTACTCCAGCTCCGAAGGCTATCGCAACGGTCGGAAGCTAACTGACGACGTTATTGACATCCAACTGGCCGTCTTAACCAATGGACGAGTAACCACGGACAAAGTGGGACCCCACCAAGACTTGCTTGACACTTTCCCGTATTTAGGTTCTCCACATCCAGCAGCCGTCTAATCACACAACCCCTTCCAAATGAGAGTATCGTGATGCGGGCAAGTCTTTGCCAATGCAAAATCAATTGAAGTTATATGTAATTAAACTCCTACAATACTATGAGCGCTTCTTTGAGATATATTTATCTTGCTAACATTTGCTGCTCGATCATATAATTCTGAAAATGTTGTTTTACAGCCAAAACTAACTTGGTCAAGATAATCATGTTTTATAAACACTAGACTCGTCATTGTCAATGACGACTCTAATGTCGCAGCATTAGCAATGATGTAAAACTTTGGTATTCCATTGACAAGTAGTATGTCTATAGGATTTACTATTGGTTTTATGAAGGTAGGAAAGAGGAAAGGATGCTTTGATTAAACCTCAATCGGTTTCTTATAAGGTTTAAGGTGTTATGAGATTACTTAGTAATCCTCTCCTTACGGTAACAAATCCAGCTTTTGCTGCATTAGAGCGCCAATCAATATGCCTTCTTATAATATGGCTTACTAATGTACTGATACTGATATCCTTTTGCTCTGCTTCGCGTTAATGTCAGATCGCTCTTCGAATGGTATTAATTGATCAATATGATGGTCGGATAGAGTGGTAGTCCCAACAATATGTACGTAATTTTCGCTATAGTCTGCTCTCTTTATCTCTACAGTTTCAGGCCACTTAGGACCTGTAATAATGGTCCCCACCTTGATCCCTTGAATCTCCATTGCCCTGTCAAACTATAATTGGACTAGTAAAAAAGAGTTCTGTGTCACGAAACTTATAGTCGATGCACTTGAAGCATTTCATAATGACGGACACATTATTTACAATAAATGCATAAGACTAATTCTTAAATCACCTACAATTTTCACCTGGATTTCCAGCTTTGATAAAATAGATCCATTGTACTGCTTATTCTAAAGGAGGAACTATTTAGCTCTTCAACACTGAAATGTGTGATCTGGGAATAATGCTGCTAAGAAAAATATGGTTAACAAAAGGAAATACTTCGACAATATACAAAAGAAAATAGGGGAAACTAATTCCGCAGATCAGATCTTTGATGATCCTTGGCGAGAAGTAGCGGAAGAGTTGAATCAGTTATCTACAGATTACTGCAGAGAACTTCAAGAGGAGAAAAAGATCCGCTATCTAAAGTACGGCAAAAATCATTCTTTAGAACAGTTCCCTCCTTATCGTCTGTTAGCCACTACTATAATATTAGCTGACTGGGTAGGATACCACAGCACAGAAAAGTTTGAGAATACCGACTGGGATATGATTAAAGAGGCTTATGATACAGGCAAGTCACGTTCTTCTATTGAACGCCCCCAATAGCAAATCACAGCAATACGAGTATCATTTATGAGGAATGTCCAAGTAATCATTCATATCGATATTAAGGAATTTGCTAAAATGTCTTTGTAAACGTAGTTAGATTTTCACTATTCGTCCATATTAGATATATGGTTCTATAACGTAGAAGAAAACAATTCTTGGGAGCTAGTTTCGGCACTCTATATTCTAGACATAAAACAAAGTATTATTCACTAATATGGAATTTTCACAGAAATTTGTCAAAGGCTATTCTCGTAAGTATAAAACGATACAAACAATCAT
>JBKPHJ010000365.1:0-7297 GCA_046729835.1 Thermoproteota archaeon | reverse complement strand
ACTCAATGCCCTTTGCATCTAGAACTTGTTCAGTTATAGAAATGATTTCATTTTTGTTTTCTTTTTCCTCTTGTGTAAGTAGATTAAGACTCATAAATCAAAAAAATGCAAACTCACTCATTTTCTTTTTTTACCTATCGTATAATAACACATTTCAAACTATTTATGATTTCGTAATGTTAACCAAATAAAATTACTACTTCCAGAACATTTGTGAGCCAAGAGATGCAGTAAATAATTTTATAATAATAATAATCTCATAATCTGCCCCCCCGCCCATGACCTGGACGTAGAGACATTATCCAGGTTCAGTATATCTATACATTCTGTTATTACAATGCATTAAAAATTTAATTTACATGGTTGCTTATTGAATGGGTTGCCTGATAAGAAATAACAGAGCAAAAGAGCTGATAACAGATCGTATCAAGAAGAATCAAACGATAACAATGTTTTTGAATAAGATCTCTGAAGATATCCTAGTAATACCCTCGAAGCGTTATGTCAGATTTCACATCACTAAACCAGCATCAGAAAAAGACCCTTGTTATTCAGCTCTATGAACAAGGCAAGACACGACGCCAAATAGCCGAAGTGGCTCATATGTCATTCAAAGACATAGCTGATGTAATCAAGAAACACACCGGCGAAGACAGTGATTCAGTTGAAAAACTTGAGAAGTCAAAAGATGCTCGCGCTTTCGAGCTATTTCTAAAAGGTAAGCAATCAGTTGAAGTTGCAATAGAACTGGACATATCTGCAGATGAAGTGGAGGAGCTACATGTTCAGTACTGGCGACTTAGAAAATTGGATGAGCTCGAAACACTATATAACGAAGCAAAATATTCTTTATCATTGCTTCTGCGACTCTTTAAGACACTAAAAGCCATGAGAATTATAAAAGATAAAGACATTTATGATATAATTGAGCTAGCCAATAATGGTTTACCAACTCTTAGAAATAGACATCAAGATATGTTAAATCAAGTAACGGCTCTACGAGGTGAGAAAGTAGCATTGATTAATGAAATCCACGGATTAAGAAATTCATTTTATACAAATAGTCAGATAATCAGTAGGCAGAATGAACAGTCAAGAAAGTTGGATAGAAAACTAAATCGATTACATGTCTTGCTCCGAAACGTAAGCAAGGACTCAAACTATCATAAAGTGATGGAAATAATTGATCAAAGACTAAACAATAAAAAGCCGCTACTGATTGCTGCTCTCGCTGCTGTGATGGAAACGCTTAAGAAAAATCCATACGGATTGAATTTACTAAACGGTTCTTCTGCAGATATTGAAGATTACCTTACTACTGATAACGATGGAAAGAGCTTATTGCAATTTGCAGAATCATGTTATAATAATCTATTAAAAAATTATGCAGAGACTATCACATAGTATAAATGAAGCATACCCGTCAATAAGAACAATAACTAGCATTCCATATATGTACGAGTCACAGCTGCACGAGAAGCTGGAATATAGAATCTAAAATTAAATCTAGGGAAACCTTACTCCATTTGGACAATCCCACGTCGTTGATAACACTTAACCTATGGAGGTATGTTTGTAGGAAACTTGATTCTTAGTTCTTGGCATCTATTCCTTATTGTAACTTCTGTTACCCCGGCCGCCTCGGCAAAGTACTTTTGAGATTTCGTTACGTCTCCATAGTGTTGGCATACAAGATATAGAACCGTTGCCGCAAGACCCATTGGATCTCTGCCAGCTGACATATTACTATCTACTACTTGTTTCATATAGTTCATGGCCTGTCTTTTTATTTTTTCGTCAACACATGTTTTATTCGCAAGCTTGACTAAACACCTTGTAGGATCTATCGGCGGTATCTTAAGATCGAGTCCTAATACTATTGCCGTATATGCACTCAAGATCTCTTTACATGTAATATTACTGACTTTTGCCACCTCGGTGAGTGTTCTTGGTATTTCAGCTTCTCTACATGCTATGTAAACGCATGCTGCCCCTGTTCCAGTTTTTGTTCTACCCTTCACTATCGCCTTCTGTTGAACTTTTCTGTAAATGTAAGCCGCTTTCTCTACTACAGGATGGGGCAACGCTAACTCTCGCTTTAATCTATCAAGCTGACGAAAAGCGTCTCTGCGACTTCTGCCCCTTGAGTCCCTTGTTTGCATTCGGTAGTCCCAAGTTCTTATCCTTTCTATTATTGAACGAATTGACGAATCAATAATTATTTTACCAGTAAAATCTTTATTATCTCTTCCAATTATTGTAGAAAGTCCTTGATCATGTTTAGCTAAAGACATTGGCAATCCTGCTCTACTCCTAGAATTTAGCTGATCCTTTGCAAAGGTACGCCATTCTAGGCTTATGTCTTCAATCTTATCCAAGATCACAATACCACAATCAATACAAATAACCTCCCCTGACTCCGCATCTGTTATCGTACTAGAATGCTTTTTACTACATAGATTGCCTTTATCTTGGGACTGAAACACAAACCGACTATACCTATGTATACAGACTTGCGCATCACCCAGATTTAATACCTTTGAATTGCAAAACTCAATTCGACAAGTTACCTTATACTAGTAGTATTTAAAGCTCAATATTACTAAATTCATGGCTCAAAGATGACTTGAGCTAATTTGAGGCCACGAGTGTCCTTTATCGCGAAAAGTCTGGATCTAATATACTTAAAAGCGTATAATTTTAGTTATTGCTCTCACATTACCTTCAATTCTATGGCCAAGAGTGAACAAACTAATTGCTGTAAACCACAGATCTAAAGCAAACATCGGATTTTGGTGATGTTCACCGGTTCGGCATTATTAGAGCTTCGTAATTATACTGGAGCTAGACAATATTTTGATGAAGCATTGGATATCGATCCACGATGCGATCTTAGAATATCTATCTATCCGCTAGAAATTGGAACAGTCCATGGTGAATTTATTGATGAAAATAACCTAACCACTAATATCATCTTCCATTTGTTTCGCAATCGTTGTGTGTTCGTCCACTTCAACGAGTTTCGCCATATTTCATTTGGATTGAACTTGAATATTAATACTTCCTGACCTTAATGTTAGAGCTGTATAGATAGCCTGAATTGGCCGCTTCTAGTGATAGTTCATAAAACAAAGCGACGAAGACAAGAATAACAATCAAGAAGCAAAAGTACGGTACTATGCTTGGCGCCTTTTGCCAGATTAGCCAGATCTAGTCCACGCAGATCCCTTGCACTGCTACTTTCTTGAATAGGTGAGGGGATGCCACCGTGCTGGCAGGATATGCAGACATTTTGTCATCTGGGTTCATAACGACATTAACCGCCTTCTTGAAGTGTGCAGCAGATTCCCAAACTGCATAGTTAATGAATGTGCCGCTCCCACCAATACCCTTGTGTAGTTGTGTAGAGATGAACCCTAGTTGCTCCTTAAATTTCTCAGCTTCGGTTGTCCATCCCTTTAGAAAACTATCGAAATCCTCAGGGGGCTACACTGAATTTGTTTATCAATATGACAGAACCAACAATTTCTTCCGTTTGCGCAAAGATTGATACGCGTTCACATCCATCTCAACCAACTTTGCTATTTCAAGCTACGACTCAGAATCAAAATATTTCAAGCTTTCGAGTTCATTAATACTAGAACTTGCAAAAGTGAATGCAATGAGATTACGGTTTCAGAACTATCGATAAATCACATATATCGTCCCAGTTCTCGCAAACACTTTTTCGGCTAAAACTATTCGCCTTCGTTTACTTCTTAGGACATCGCCTCATCTACTGTCTGTGCCTCATCTTGCTTAGGTAGGCCACAATCTGGGTCATTCTCATCAACTAACTACCTTACCTATCAAAGAGTACAGGATCTGAAACGCGAAACTCAGGAAATGTAAACAGAAATAAAGGCTGAAATTGACTTGAAAAAACAGCCAGCGGCATGCTTACAAGAACCCAATATTTGATCTTACCCAGTTTTCTAGAAGTGCCTCAAAAGAAGTACCGTAGCGATATAGAACGATCTTTCCATTTTTGGTCCCAATCAACAACATTTTGCAGGTGATTACTGGGGCACAGCCTTAGGCCATCGTCCAATTGTGAGAGATCGTATTAATTGAAGTCATTCATAATTTAATTGTTGTAGTAGGAGGAGTTTTATTTTATGGTTTAGACCTCTCCTAGAATTCCTCTTTGGTACTCATCTCTATTTCCTTCGAGAGAGACCAACTTAGTAATATTCTCAAAACTACGATTAATGCTAATACTGCGGTCTCCTCTAGTGTTGGATCTAATATAGTCTGCAGTAGATCAGCGGCGATCAAGAAATCAAGTACTATCACGAGACCTCTTAGCATTCTGGTCACGATTTGACGGATATGTACCTGTTGCTGCCGCTTTCGCAATTTTGAGAGAAGAGATCTGAAAAGGTTAACTAAGGTGATTACTACTATTCCAGCTACAAAAATCCCAACAATTATTTCTATTATGAGAATTATGTACTCGATGACTACATGAAAGATCTCTGGGCTCTACCAAACAAGAAGTCTTTTTTACAAAGAAAGTGGACTGTATATTATGTTTTCTAGTTTAGTTCGAGGCTGCATTGCTGCTCTGTAAAAAGATAGGAACAAGAAGCGGGATGGATCATCCTTCTCTAATAGAATTAATTTAATAGTACAAAAAAAATAGAAGCAAAAGTAAAAGAAGTAATTCCGCTGCTAAAACTAACCTATGTATCATTTCTATATTTCGAAAGCGATGAGTGGGGAGGGAGGGATGGTATTTCTCGACTCTACTGTTGCAAAATTAGTATGTAGTGATTTAAGTTCTGAGTTGAATCTGACAGGATGGTATAGTATTCCCGTAGATCACATTTCATTTTGGGATAAAAACCGGCAAGAGACAGTCCAGATTTATTATGACTCCATATGTACATCATTGGGATAGCATGATGATTTATGATGAAACCACAAAGTCACTATTTCCATCTGATTTATTCATTCAACCTGGCAACAATAAACCGGTTATTTCAGAAGACTTATCGGAAAGCATGATTGGTCTTTATAGGGAAGCAGGAATATTTGCAAATGAAGAGCCAGTAAGACATACTACAAGGAGACTCATAGACCTATCTCCTAATATGATATACCCTATGCATGGTTCATGTATTGAAAATTCCACTTTTCTGCAGTATACTGATGCAATAATGAAGAACAATTTTGCGTTCACTGACATGCTGCTAGGACAGAAGTTGGGAGCAATAAGTTAGTCAGAAAAGATCATAATTTTGAACTGCAAGATTTTAAAAAACAGATTAAATCGACTTGCTGAGTCTTAGAACATATAATTAATTTCTCTTGTCAATTATACACACTTTAGCAAGAAGCTACAGCTCTCGCAAGTGTATACTAATTTATCGAAGCTGGAGCACAATTCCATAATCTCATTGCACCTAGGACATTCCATTTCCAAGTCTAATTCAGGCAGCACTGGCCCTTCTTTTTGCTCTGGTAGTCTGGATTCTTCTATTGTTTCGAGAGCTTGATTTTCGGGCTCCGTTTTTGGGGGGACTAGTTTCGTACGGCTTTGTCTTGACATATCTAACTCATATCAAAAATGATTATTATATGCCAGCTGACTTCGAGGTGGGGGAGAGTGGTGTACGCACCTATTCTCTATTATTTTCAATCTCATACATGTCGTCATTTCTTCTAGTTTAATTGCATGATATTCAGTCATGTATATGATTGTATTATTAATGCCTGTTTCCTCACTCATTCCATAAATGGTACAAATACAGTCGAGTCCGACATCTTCGCAGCGAACACAAAATGGCTGTATACAATCTTCGTATGCTTTGGACATCTAGATAATGCAGTAAAATTTGTTATATTTACGATATGATATATTGTGGGAATAACTAGTATGCAATATGATAACACGTCTCATTGTACCTGGTTGCTTTAGACTATTTACTACTATAGAAGACTTCAGAAAAATGATGGATAGCTTTTTCTGCTTCGAAAACTTGAGATAAAGTTCTAAAATATTCTATCTTAATTTCTTGATTTTTGATCTGCACATATCTTTCAAAATATTCTAATTGCTGTTTTAGGCGTGTAATATCTTCTGCTATATGTTTTAACAAACTTGATTTTCGGATATTAGTCAACTAACGGTCGGATTCTCAGGAAGCACTGGATTCCATTTCTTTTCGTCATTGGTACCAATCTATGATCTGATATCCAACCACCAATTTGGTTGTATGAAATATCATTAAAAATATGCGTGAGTCGGGGGGAATTTTTCTTAAAGCGACTTGTCACGATCTGAAGACAGTTAATCATTTCACTCTCACTTAGTCCGTTAACCACACGACAGCTAGCATATATGGCCTCTCAAAGCGTATATGTCACCTTTTACTTTGCACTTTTCGTCAGTACAGCGCCACCAATCGCTGCCTTTACTGCATCTAACAATGACTTTACCAGTTCTTATCGTCTCACTATCGCCTGTCGGTGACAGATCGTCTGTCCGGGACAATCGGGACATATCGTTATTATCTTCGGTGTTTCTAAGAGATTCTTGTGTAATGGGGCTATCTTCTTGTTGTTCGGGTTCATTGTGTCTCTTAGAATCACAGTCGTCATTTAAACCACTACTAGCGGTGTCGCAGTCGATGTTATCACGGTCCTCCGTCTCCGCATCTTCATGGGGTCGATATCCTTCTCTTAATTTCTGGAATTCTGTAGTCAAGAACCATTTGAAATCAGATTTTAATCTTATTTCAGTAACGTGCGAAGATTCTTCAACCTTATCCATATCCACTAACCCAATGGCTTTAAATTCTGTCATAGTACGCAGCGCAGTAGGTGGAGAAATATTCAATGACTCAGCGATGATAGGTGTCTGCAGTTTACTACCATGAGCCAGAAGCAAGTCAAATACGGTTACTCTTTCTATAGACGCTGTTGACAACACAACTTTGACAACTATTGGGATGTCTTCTTTTGTAATGAATGTCCTGCCTTGCGAAAGAGCATGCCCTCCGGCTAGGTTGCAAAGGTGAGCTATAGCTCTAGACGGCTCTTCTATCGTTGCCATACTATACGCATATTCAGAACCTTGTGAGTGTGATGTATCCCAAGTTGGGACTGAAGCGCGAAGATGGCCGATGGACTGGCTCCTAATACATTCATTATAGCAGTTCCACCTATAACAATCAAAACAACTATTACGACAACCCCAATTTGATACTTCATTTCATGTCTCATTAGCCGATGTGTATTTAAGAACTTGACT
>JBKPHJ010000364.1:0-5438 GCA_046729835.1 Thermoproteota archaeon | reverse complement strand
CTACACAGTGGTCAGGTCGTCGGCAGCGTCAGATGTGTATAAGAGACAGGTATGGATGATTACTACAGGTTGTGAATATATCCACAGTACCATTGGCATACAGAATATATTCTACGATAGTCGTACCAATAATTTCTTGATGATACTTCCCATGATTCTTCTTGTGGATGGAAGATCTAGCTCTGAATAAAAGTCTTTGATAATCTTTGTTTTGAATCGTAGATTATGTAATCCAAATCAAATGAGCAAGGTCTCCAGTGGGGCAGGATGGAATAGAATAAGCTGAGTAAAATTGTATTGGGTCATAGGTCATTCGACATTAGATCGACTATTATTTCTAGATCTAATAGATTTTTGGGGCTCCTAATCGTCTCTAAGTCTATGATATGGGAGGATTTCCATGTGGTTCCATGCGTATTTCTCCATCGTAAGAATGTAATTCGAGCTATATACATTCAGCAACAATAACGGTTTTGAACCTAGCAGCCTGATCATTTTAGGAATCTATAATTCACCGATGAGGGTGTCCATGAATGATGCCTTGCGTAAATCGATACATAACATGCTTCGAAATCTAAGTTGTTGCATCAATTAGGAAGTGCGGGGATCTTTCCTCTCAAATACTTACCCGCCAGTCACTGTAGAATTATTGTTGGCGCTAAATATGTCAAGGTTAGCTTGTAATCCTTTAGCAAAATCTTGACCTTGCCTTAGTAACTGACAAATTCATCTATGTCAGCTTGAGTAGTAGAGAAAATGGATGAAAGATGATGATATAATTTAATTGGGGGTGGGGATCACAATCTCTGCCGTATGGAATTCTAGATTCTTGGTCTCGGGTTCTACGTTTGGTTTTGAATTCCAATATAATTTTGCGGTATTTTTCAAATGAATATTGAAGCTATTTTTCCAATTGCTTTTTGCCATTATTGCGCTTTCTCAGGATCTGATAAGTGGTCCCAGATATAAGATCTCCTGACCTAAGCATGAAAAATCTTATTACCCAGAGTAGGAACTCGTAACAGCGCATAACAATTGTCACCTGCGCATCTTGCCCAAAAGTAGCAAGAAATTTCAGTAACCCACACCCTATGTATTCATGAAAGGTGAATTCATGAGGTGAATTGCTCAGACGTAATAAACAGAGAAGTTAGTCCTTGAACTTAACAACGAGGTCAAAACGGTCCGAGAAATCGCTAAGGAAACACACATGTCATTCAGGGACATTGGAGCGCTCATAAGATTATCCTGATAGGAATTTGATAATGGATCATCGGAGTCAAATCTAAAGAGAACTAGCAAATCCAAACCCTTGACTTGTTTCTGCAAGGAAATCGCTAGCCCGCTTTTCCAATGAACGCTGTCTCCCTTGTATGAAGGCCAAATGTTTTCTTTTTCTCCTTGGCCACATCTATTGTTCCACTACTTTGCCCGTGCAATAGCTTCAACATCCCGCTAACCTATAAACTATAATCATGATTGAATCAACTGTTTGTCGAGCATCGTCAAGATTTCAATAATAACTAAGGTTAAATCTACCACTAGATGATAGCCAATATATTAATATTGCGTAATCAATCATACTTATACTGTTTGGCTTCCGAATGAGGGTTCTGAATTATTGGTCACATCATGGTAGCAAATTTGTATCAGATATATCTAATTTACTTTCAACAGATAGATAGAGGTCGGAACTGATCTGGCAGGCATATGTATGGGGTAACTATATTAAGAAAGAGAAATTATTGCTCTTTCACGCAAGATCATTTGCAGTTAGCGGCTTCATTTTAGTTGCAAGGCGTCTCATTCTGATGGCTAGAAACGCACATGCAATTGCCATTACAAGCCCCACTCCCATAAGAATATTAAATGTAACGGGACTCGGATAACTTTTCTCAACATTATCAACAGTAATAGGAATCGTAATTGATGTTAGAATTACAGTCGTCAATACTGGGCCTATTGCGCCTCCTATAATTCTCATCATATTTGTAGAAGCTGATGAGATTCCAGTATATTCTGGAGGTGTAAATGCAATGATGGTGACAATGACTGTGTTTGGTATAATCGCACTAGCTATACCAAAAATAAAGAGGCCAGTATTAATGCCTGGCGGTGCAGAGTGGAAAAAGAAAAGCAACGCAAATGAAATCGCAGTAACTGCCATACCAGGTACCAACAACTTCAAATTATAACCTTTTCTTCTTGCTACCATTACACCGAAAATAGGCCCAAAGATCATCGCTGCTAGACCAAAAGCCACCTGTAAAAATCCCGTATTAACAGGGTCTAATCCCAATCCAGATGGAGGAGGCGAAGCTCCTAATTGTGGTACGCCTGTAATAATGATATACTCTAATATACCATACATCCCCTAGAGAGCTTACTGGTATATCCTCTGCTTCTACCAGTGATATGAGAATAATTGGTGGAGCAATAGGTCCTGTGATATCTACTGTAATCTTATCCTCTATTCTGGTACCAATTGAAGTAAACGGTACAACTAGTGAATATCCAAGCCCTACTGCTTTTAATATCGTGTTTATTGTAGGCCTTGCATTATCAGTTGCATCTACTATACTTGTAATGTTTATGCGTAGACCTAAATTTTAGATAGATTATGTGCGATATTTTTTGCTCGAACTAAAAAATGCGTAAAATACAGGAAATACTTGACAGCTGCTATAACCCGAACTTGGTCAGACAAGCCAGCCTTGGAACGCGGGAGCATGAAGCTTTCGTAATTGCAGAAACTTTTAACCCCAACCCAGAGAGAAACCATTCAGTTTATCTTTGGAACGAAAACTGACTTATTGAGTTATGTGCTACATTCGTTATTAAGGTGTTTATGTTTGAGAAACTCTAATTTGAGTTGTCAGAATTCAAATCATAAAGAACACGTAAAGAATAATACATGTAGTGGTTGTGGTGTAGTTATCTGCAGATTTTGCTTGAACGAGCTAATAGATTGCAGATGTGGTGATAAGGATTATCGTTGCAATCACATATGATTATTTCACAAATTTCAATCGAAAAATAGCACCATTTTTCAGAAAAGGACACAAGCCACGCTCGTAGGCTACATACGTACATAGGACAACCTACCTCATTGAAATACATATCAATTAGACTATCTATGATAGTCCAAATATCTAACCCCTCTATTACCAAGACTCGGAAATAATCACACCAAACTTCCGAGGTATACACAAAACATTCTATAGTGTTATAACCAATATTTACCGTGGTAAAAGTTCTTCCTCATGTGATGAGAAGTATCAATGAGTTTAACATACCCGCTGGAGATAAACATGGATATGAGATATTGTATTTTGGTGTAAATTTGATACTTATGTTTGAGTATAGACTATCATTTGAAGTAGATGTAAAAAATTCAGACATTAGTGGTAGTAACAATATTGAAGTCTTAATAATTAGTAGAAAAGATGTTTCAGCATGGAAAAAAGACAAGGGCATTAGTAATAAGGATATAAAGGTGCATTATAGTAATAATGGAGAAAGAATTAATGATATTTTCAAACCATCGGTAAGCGATGCGTATGCATTTATTTTAAGCAATAGAACTTCAATCGATAATAGCTCAAGGACGAAAACAGTTGAAGTTACTCTTATTCATACTTGGCAACAAGAAATAAAGGAATCACAATTAAAAATATGGAATAAATAATGTTAAGAATATAGTAAATAGTACTCAAAAGCCTGAAGCTACCGTACGTAAAGCAATGAGGCAGTTTGAAGATACTGGGTTTATTATTCCCTACGAAGAAGCTCGTAAGCCTGGTAAAAGTAAAATAGTAGACAAGGTAAATCGCAAGCCAGAAATTCCATTCATTCTTGAGAATGCAAATTTCCCGTTTAATCGACTACACAAATTTAAATATCAATTTGCTCCAGTCACTAAATCTAGAAAAATTCGGATGGCGTCGTGTCGATTTGCTACGTCTATACGCAAATTTCATACTATCATGGATTTGCACCAGAGTGAAACGGGAAAATGTCGTACCACCTTGTGTTATGTTTTTACTGCATTAGTACGCTTTTTTTGATTAGAGGTTCAGCCTCCGACGTATAGATATCACTAGCGATACAAACATCCCAATTCAATAACATTGCCTTTATCGGGAGTTAATAGGTGTATACATCATGGCTCGATATGTATAATCAAAATGTAAAGAGTTACGAAAAGATGAACGAGTTCTTTTATAGCTATGGTGAGAGATTGAAGGCAATTAATGAGTTATTTGTCGAGGCGGTGCAGAACTTTGTCAAAATTAATGAGCAATAGAGAACGCGTGCTAACGAAAACGCACATGCTCTATACATAGCCTACATCGAACTTTTTCAGAAATTAAATAAACAGTGGATAGAATCTCTATGGGGTCCTGTGTTAGCGAATGTTCAGATACAAGATAAGTAAGTCGCAGGAACGATCTAAAGTAAATAGAGGAAGTAAGATGGAAACGACGGATACCCGCATCAATATAGAGAAGATTTGCAAATTTTGGCACAAGCTTTTGTAATAAATGGCTGAGCAAGAGATGCATGAACAATTATTCATCCAGGACTAACTCAGCCTCATCAAATTGTACAACAAAAATAGTATTTCTCAGACTTCTCCCACAATGACAAAAGCTTTTATACTAAATCAAGATTTCCCATAACGATGGATAGACAAAACTTTGTGGCGATAACTTTTGTTGTCACCACTATATTAGTAGCAAGCATTGTCATAACATCGCAGGGTCAGTATGTGGCAGCACAGGGACAACAGCAAAATGCTTCACAGTTCTCTGCTAATTTGACCGGAGATTTGGCCTTCCCACCAACTGTCACGAATGCGACGGGAACTGCAGAATTTACAGTTGTAGGTGATGGAAATACCATGAGATATAAAATTGATACCAACAATATCGATAAGGTGACAGATGTCTATGTGGCAGCCTCCAGTGGTGGACGATATGTTGACTTAGTCCAGCTTAGAAGCGGGGTCAACGAAGGCGTCACTGGGCCGATCAATGGAATACTAGTTGGAGGTAACATCACAGCTTCTGACTTTACCGGAAGGTTGAACGTAGACCAGATGTCTGATCTATTGAAACTCATCCTTGATGGAAATGCATACGTTAGAATCCAAACAACTGATGCACCACTCGGAAAAATCGTGGGGAAGATAACGCCGAACCTTCCATCATAGCCCTCTCTTTTTATGACTAGTGATTTGTCGTAGTTGAGCTCTCGAGATAATTCAGTCTGTATTCTACATCCATCATACTCCCTTTGAGAAAGTATATTAACTTCCTATCTTTTCTCTAAGATCATGAGAGGGAGATGGGCTTCGGCAGCTTTAGGAGCAGGTATGGCCAGAAGGCGGGCTGGATATGAGATGGACCAACAAGCACAAGCATACGACGCTCAAC
>JBKPHJ010000363.1:0-18229 GCA_046729835.1 Thermoproteota archaeon | reverse complement strand
CAGGTAGGACAGCACCAAAAGAGAAGAAGATGGGTCATGCGGGAGCAATAGTGTATGGAAAATATGGGTCAGCAGCATCAAAATATGAGAGCTTCGATCGACTAAACATTCCTGTCGCGAAAAATCCTGCTGAAGTACCATTACTTATCAAAATGTTGATAAACCAGAGATGATGCCACGCTCTTAATCCACAAGAAGCAAGCATAAGCCAAAAATGAAGATGTTTGTCACTATTCGTTAGCAATTACATTCATATTCAAATTGAGTGCCAAGAAATAATCTGAGTAAAAGGATGGAAACGGAAAGAAGGTTTTGTGATATCTGTATCGAAAGGACTGATCACGTTGTGACGGCAGATCAAGAAGCGATTATGACATACAGAAAGAAGACCCTCTACAAATGCTCTAAGTGTGGACATAAATCATACAAAAGACCCCTTCGTCCTAGCGCGGAGTCAGTGTATTAGTCAACCATTGTGGATACCAGAGCTGGTCAGGTTTATTGGAGATCTCAAGCGGGCTTACCAGGAGCGGTTTGATGTTAGGGGTATTCCTTACGAGATCCTACCTCTTGATTATTACGGAACCCTAAAGATAGAGACAGACCTTATTCTGAAGCTAGACAAATTTGCTATCTATAACCCAATTTTTCGGGGGTACAGAGAGGCTAACATCCTGAACTGTCAATGTAAGATCTTTGCATGTGATGTCATCGAATACTGGTTAAGCAGCAAGAAGTATGATGCTAGTTATCAGCCCTTTTATCCGACCTGGTTACTATCCTCGTTGATTCTCTGTCTCAGTGCCAAATTAATGGGCTTCAAAGAAATAGTAGACATAGGATCCGGGGACGCCCGCATTCCTTATTGTGGTGCTATTCTCGGGTTACGCGCAATAAGTGTCGAATTGGATTCTGATCTGACATCCTTGCAACAGCATCTCGTTGAACAAACAGGTGTTAAATTTGAGATCGTAAATGATGATGCGTGCAAGACAGATTTCAGAAAAATGCAATTATCTAGACCAATGTTCATAGTGTCCGCGTTACCTGAGCTAGGAGAATTACTCGCTGAGGCGGTTATATCCAACCTGAACCAGCAGCGGGACACATCTCAAAAGGTGGGGTTTGTATTGATGGGTAGTCACGCTATGAAAAAATATGCTAGGGACAGCACCGGTTATGGCTGGGGACAGTTCATTGCTCGTCACAATCTATACTTATTGGATTGTCTGACACTTCCTACGATGTGGACCAATGAACAATCAATCGATACTCCATTCATCCTTTCACTCTTAAAGCAGAAATGACAAAAATGATTCTTCAAAAAAAAGAGAAATAGAGGTTTGATCAGCCGTATACAAATCAGGATTTTATACTAGAGACCCAATTATAACGACTACCTTGGAAAGATATCTCCTTTATCTTAAAAATGAATCCTACGATTCATCTTATGCACCGGTTTTGTTGCAACATGCAAGGACAAGAATGCCATCAGATACTGATATTATAATAAGAGATGTTAGGGTAGCAAAAAGATTTTTTGAATTTGACATAAGTGTTTCTCAGGATAGAACCATGGAAGAAGTGATCAAGATTCTTTCTACTCTAGCCGACTTTGATGGGTGTGAAAAAGTCGTCGAAGAAAATCAGTCCAAGATCGAGGCAATAGATAAAGCACGAGAGCTCTTTAACTCGGAAAGATATTGGAAGAGTCACGAAGTACTGGAACAGGTATGGAAGAAATCAGAAGGTAGTGAAAAGCAAACATTGAATGCCATCATATTGGTCGCAGCAGCCTTTGTTCACTACCAGAAGGCTGAGTATGATACATGTGTTGGTATCTTGAAAAGGGCTTATAGCAAGATTCAATCCATTTCTGGCAGCTATCATGGAATTAATATCGATTCCCTAAAAGATGATATACTAAATATCATAGAAAGCGGTAAAATAATGACATTGCTTCTGTGACGCGGATTTTTGATACCATGACTCTTATCGTGTCCATACCTAGATTATCTTATCTGCAGATGGATATAGGACAGATAGACTCTCAATGGCACTACGCAATAGATAAAGGGAAGAAACACTACATCATACACGAAATGACTGTTGAACTTAAGGTCCATCCATCTTTTTTCAAGGAATTTGCGACAAAGACATGGGTATCGCCTAACGACATCGTCAAGGAAATGATAGAAAATGCATTTGACGAGGATGCAACCAAGGTCCTTGTAACTATTCTAAGTAATGGTACTATCATAATAGAGGATGATGCTGGAATGGACGAGGATGGAATGCAAAAATTTCTTGTGCTAGGTTCTCCTCACAAGAAAAATGAGTATATCTCTCCTAGACTGAAACGTATAAGAACGGGGAGGTACGGTACTGGTCGTTTATCTTTCTTGACGTCCTTTGATAGTATGAAGATGAGGACCAAAAGAGGAGAATTTAGGAAAGGAATCGTCATAGACTCGTCCTCCCTTGACAATCTTTACAGGGGCAACTCAAGCCTGAAAGAGCTGGATGAGCCGCTGTTAGTCCGTGATGGCACAGAATTAACTCTAAGCGAATCCAAGGTGACCACTGATCCGGTCAGATTGATCAAGGAAGTCAGAAAGTTGGCAATTCTTCGATATCCTTTGTTTGAAGTATATTGGAAGACTTCTAACAGTTTCAGGGAATGGGATTTAACGGGCGCTCAAATCATTAGTCCCCCAGACATTCAGGGACACAGAATTCCTGTAAATATCGATTCACCTCGTATAGTGGGGGAGATCGTCATAGCCAGAAGACCTCTTTCAGAAGAGGAAAGGGGCATCGCAGTCATGATACGGACCCATATAGTCACACGCACTGCTTTTGACTTTGAACCGAGATTGGGTCGAGTAACTGGATTTGTTAGATGTGATTCTCTTACTTCAAGATTCGCAGACAAATCTGCGTTGATTGAGGATGATCAATACCATATGTTCTATGAGGCTATGAAGAAATTCGTTCGAGACATAGTGATTCCGAGTTTGTCCGAGTATGAAGATGTGCTGATAACTCGAGAGGAATCTAAGATCTATAAGGAGATAGATAAGGCATTAGGACAGGCTCTATTTGAGAATTTAGAAGGCGAAGCAGAAATCGAAGGCTTTCAACTAGTAGGTGTGAATGAGGTGGTGCAGAACGCTAATTACACCAAAGCCGAAGAAAAATCTCCGGCTGACAAGGAAGCTGCTTCGCCTACATCGAATTTTTACTACGAAAGCCAGGACTTGAATACATCCGAAAGGCAAACTACTGAGGATTCCGGCCGAGTCACAGATAGCCCCGGATTTCCATCAGGGCGATCAGGTGAGGGTGCAGCAGCAACCGCTACGGCGGCGAGCCGTACAGATCCTACTAGGGATCCATATTCTGATATTGACTTTAGTTACGAAACATTACAAACAGGCCCAACTGGTATCGAAGGGAACATTCAATCAGTATCAGGAATAGCTGGTATAAAGAGGGTGAGAAAGCCAATTATTAGGAAAACCTTTGCCCTAAAAAAGGTCGGGTACAAGGTCATTCCTTACGAAGATGAAACCGATTCGAGATACAGTTTTAGAAGCGAGAATGTAGTTTTTGTCAACAAAGCTAATTCGGCATACAGCTCTGAGGCGAAGAGAGGCGACGAATTTCTGCTTCGGCATATCATAAGGATAGTCGCAGAAGCGCTTGCTGAGGCTAAGCATCCTGAGGCCAAAGAGGCTCTGGAGTTGCAGAATAGGTTAATCGCAGAAGCGATAAGAATACACGATCACTCAGTTTCTAAGAAGTGATAACACCTAAACATCCCAACATTGGAACTTCAGATAGAAAGGACTAAATCTAACTACAGACGGATATATTGACGAAAATAAATGGCTTTTCAATTTATGCCTGGTGCTACAGCGGTGGGCATCTCTTTCTCAGATGGGGTTATTTTAGCGGCAGAAAAGCGTGTCGCTTACGGAAATTTTGTGGTTAACAAGCATACAAGGAAAATATTCCCTTTAACGGAAAGCGTGGGTGCTGCCTGTGCAGGGATGATTGCGGACATGCAGGTTCTTGTTCGGCAAGTAGAAGCGTTGGCTAAAATTCGAAAGCTTGAAACAAGACGAGTCGTTGCTCCCAACTCGATAGCGAAACTTATGTCGGTTATAATGTTCGAACGTAGATTCTTCCCATTGCTGACTCAAGTGATTGTGGGTGGAGTGGATACTAAAGCACAAATTTATACACTAGATCCTCTTGGGTCTGTTCTTCCAGATGTATACGCTGCCGTAGGAACAGGGGCTGAGATGGCATTAGGAGTTCTTGACTCCGAACACAAGTCCAGCATGACCTCTGAACAGTCAAAGGAGCTTGCATTAAAGGCGATTAAGTCGTCGATACAGAGAGATTCTGCCAGCGGCGATGGGGTAGATATGCTTGTAATAACTAAAGGACGACAAGCGCAAGAGTCATTTAGTTTTGACCAAGTATGACAAGCCTGTTCCAATGTTTCTACGTATAGCTAGCTCCTACCAGAGTACCATTCCATTCTGGTAGGTAGCAGCAGCCTCGTAGGATATTTGGCGACTGGAAAGTTCAATAGTTTAATTATATTCTAATGGGTGGTGACATAAGAAGGTGACGACGATAGTTAAATTAGCAGCAAGAAGTACGTCAACAAAGTTTACGAGCTGGTCTACAATTGACTCTGGCTCTCGGGTGCTAATTACAAGTACAGTTCCACGCGTATCGTAGTCGTTCTAATCTAGCGCTTTTTGTAATCGCTGAGTATATCTTTATACACAGGATTTTTCTGCCCCACATAGCGGACATATTCACCGTAAGTCATATCCAACTGACATTTGTCGCATCGGACGAAACTAAAATCATCAGCCAGCTCGGCTTTGCCATCACAATCAGGGCATTTCACTCTCATATGGTAAACTATATGTTCAAACTTAACTAAAAACGTATAGATACAACGGTCTTCCAGCATACGAGATGTTAAATTCTAGTTCTTCAGATTGCTTTTATTTGCTTAACGATCGGCTGTCTAGACTTTCTAAAGACCCTAAAGCCGCAGATGCACTTTATCTCCGGCAATCTCGAAAGCTCTTCAACTGTTACATGGGTCCCGCATCGCATGCATTCGTAGATCACACCTCCAAGGGCTCCTGATTCAGACATATGGATCAGCTTTAGTCTCCTATACCAATAAATGCTTATCCTCAGACTCAACGAACCTTCATTATCCGATCGACAATCACCTTTTTTTCCTTCCCGAGGAGACTATTGACAAGATATCTCGATCTTTCAGATGGTAGTTGACCGGCAGCCTCAGCCCGTCTCTTGCGTCCACAGCGTAGAGAAGTCCCTTAGACAGATCGCTATGTACAGCATTTGCGAGATCTTCTACTGTTGAGCCTGCTTGCATCAGGTACACATCAGGTAAAACCTTCCCGTATTTATCTGAGAAATTTGAAGGATTGGCTACCGGATAGACTGTATTCATCTTAAGAAGTTTCATAACAGCCACATTTATGGCGAATTGTACGCCAGTCCTCATGTATTCCCCAAGGATATCTTTTCTGATAAAATTAAGAGCCCACTTCTGCTTTTCATTCAAACCACTCTGCTCCAGGATCTCAAAACGCTCATCTCCAGGAACATACTTTATAAGGCCTCTGTGTTCGGCCCTTCTCAACGTCAGCTCCGCATCTGCACTAGCAGGAACTATGATGAGGTCCTTATATTCTTCCCTCAGTCTGCTAAAGTTACTCGCTGATGACGGCAAATCTACCTTGTTGGCAACTATCAAGGTGGGTTTAGAGAGCTCACGTAAGCTCCATGCGAAGTCCTTAGTTATTTCAGATGTAAAGTCATCAATTTTAGTATCATTCAAATTGTTCATTTGAATCGCAGCATTTACATGATGTTCCTTTACTCCGATTCCTCTGAAGATTTCAGTCACGGAGGTTGCAACATTTACTCCTGAATGGACTGATCTGACTATCTTGTCGCGATTTCCTTCGAAGAGTTTTACGTACCACATGACCAATTCCTCTTCAATATCTGCAATATCTGCTACAGGATCACCCGTGCCCGGCTCAGCTACTCTTCCTGATGCGTCTATACTACCTGAGACATCCACTATGTGAAGTAGGGCATCAGACTGCGCTGCAACTGACAGAAATTGATTTCCCAGGCCCTTCCCCTCCCAAGCGCCTTTAATCAGCCCAGGAAGATCGACGATCTCTATAGGGATGAACCTCCATCCATCTATACAACGTGAATTTCGTGGATTGTCCTTGACCCCAAGTTCTTTATGTACGCATAATGTAATCGCATTAGCATCTGCGATAGACGGAACCTTGGTCGTAAATGGGTAATTAGAGATATCTGCAGATGAAAGAGAGGCTGAATTAAAGAATGTTGTTTTACCAGTATTAGTTTTGCCTATCAAGCCAATTTTTATCATACATAAGCGACCTCGTCGTTCTTATTTATACATCTTCTCGGAGAACATCATCGAATCGACGAAGGACTACTCTTTTCTCTCTCCCACGCGGGAAGCGTGATTGCACCCTCGGAGGCAGATTGTACCAAGGAAGCATACTTAGCTAGGGCACCTGTAGTGTAGCGATTAGCTATAGGTTTCCATTTTTGCAACCTCTCCTTCAAGGTAGAGCTATCCACCAAAAGGCTGATAGCCCCCTTCTCTATATCTATTTCGATTTCATCGCCGTTGCTTACCACCGCGATTGGTCCTCCCTTCATCGCTTCGGGAGAAACATGTCCAATCATTAGTCCTCTTGTAGCACCAGAGAATCTTCCGTCTGTCACCATGGCAACTTTCTGACCCAAGCCTTGTCCGACCAGAGCAGCGGTAACGGCTAACATCTCTCTCATGCCAGGTCCTCCCCTTGGACCTTCATATCTGATAACGACTACGTCTCCTTCAACTATACGTTCCTTCGAAAGAGCTTCAAATGCTTCTTCCTCGGCATCAAATACCCTTGCTCTTCCCCTGAAGTAAGCCGTATTCACCCCAGCAATCTTGACTACTGCTCCATCCGGTGCCAAATTCCCGCTCAGCACCTTAAGAGTGCCTTCGGCATGAATAGGTGCACTCACCTGGGCGATAACGTCATTATGGTCAGAGATATCGTATGGTATACCCTCTAGATTCTCTTTCATGGTTTTTCCTGTCACTGTATGCACATCACCATTGAATAGGCCATGCTTGTAAAGCATCTTCATAATGACCGGGATGCCTCCCATTGTGTCGAGATCGAGCATAACATGGGCTCCACCTGGCCTCATGTTAGCGATGTGAGGCGTTCTCTTCCTGATTCTTTCAAAATCTGACAAATTCAAGTTGATTCCCACTTCTCTAGCCAAGGCAATTAGATGTAACACGGCATTGGTAGATCCTCCGATAGCGTTAGCCATGGCAATCCCGTTTTCGAAGGCTTCAAATTTCAGGATATCCTTTGGTCGAAGGTTATTCTCAATAAGCGTGCTAATGGCTCTACCCGTCTCATAGCAGGTGGTGTTTCTTTCCTCACTTTCTGCTGGAGCTGTGGAACTCCCAGGCAATGACATACCTATCGCTTCGCCCACAGACGCCATGGTATTAGCGGTATACATACCAGCACAAGATCCAGCAGAAGGACATGCAACGTTTTCCAGACTGACGAGTTCTGTCAAGCTCATCTTTCCAGTCTCATAGCTTCCGACGGCCTCAAAGACATCCTGTATGGTCACTTGCTTGCCGTTCCAAGTTCCAGGTAATATTGAGCCACCATACACAAATATAGAAGGAAGGTTCAGCCTTGCCATTCCCATTAAGGTTCCTGGCAGGCTCTTATCACAACCTGAGATCCCTACAAGAGCATCATATTGATGGGCCATCATCATTATTTCTATGGAATCCGCGATTACCTCTCTGCTTACAAGCGATGCTTTCATTCCTTCATGACCCATCGCGATCCCATCAGAAACGGAAATAGCCGTGAATTCTCTAGAGGTACAACCGGCATCAAGTACGCCTTTCTTTGCATACTGTGCAAGCTTTCCGAGATGGATATTGCACGGGGTGGCTTCATTACAGGTCGAAGATACACCTACCATTGGTCTTGATAGGTCATCATCGGTTAGCCCCATGGCTTTGTAATAAGCTCTTTGAGGAGCTCTTGAGCCCCCTTCAACGACTTTGCGACTTGGTAAATTCACACAGGTAAAAAATCGATTTAGTTATTTTAAGATTGGTGACCCCGAAACAATGAGCAAGGTTATTCGATCGTCGCAGTTAGCTTAATTCCGTCGAGCCCTTCCACTTTAAAGACCGTTTCACACATGCCACATTCTGCGTTCCCGCTAAGGAGATCGTTTGCTGATATTTCTTCATTTGAATAATCACATTTTGGACAATGAAATGAGAAAGTCAAATCAAACGTCTCAAGTTCTACTTTTTCTGTCATAACTTATATGAAGACAATACCATGATATTTATGAGATATGCTGCTAGCTAACCGCTTGGATTGAGCAGGCTGCCCCTTGAGAAAAGGCGCAGAGGCCACAACAATAAATAATCGTAGCCATCGTCCATTAAGAAGTTAACTAGATGTCAAGTAGCGAAGCCTGCTGTGTGTTCTGTACAATCATCAGAGGTGAATCCCCTGCGATAATGGTCTATGAGGATGAAACTTTTTTAGCCTTCATGGACAAATATCCGATTACGTCAGGTCATACTCTAGTCCTTCCCAAATACCATTACACCAACCTTTTTCACATGACTGAAATCGAGGTTGGAAACATGTACAAAGTTGTTCACAAAATAGCCGCTGCCGCGTATAAAGCTACTGGCGCACAAGGGTTGAACACTGGACAAAATAATGGCAAAGCGGCAAATCAAATAGTTCCACACGTACACGTACACATAATACCCAGGTTCGAAAATGACAGTCGGGACGGAAAATGGCCATGCAGGAAGGTAGCTGATTATGAAGACCTAGAGGCATTAGCAAGTAAGATAAGGAAAAATCTACTAAGGGCTTCCGAAGGGTAAATCCACTTCAATCACATGCATTTTGTGGCTCGGAATTTGATCGGCCATTTAATAAGCGTCAGGCATTCCCATTCATCCTGCGACGAATCAAAAATCGGCAGTAGATTTGGAACTTTTTGTGCTTTAAGTCAATACAATTGTTTAGCAAAAGTTCAGCTAGAGCTAAAAGATCTCCTCATCCTTACGGATGCCGCCAAGCCCAGTTTTTATCTCTTTTGCACATTCTAGACACAGACTTTCAGAGAACGGAAAACTCTTTAGACAATTCTTACAAACTGGGCGGTTACATACCGGGCATAATTTTCCTCCAGTCTTTGAATTGCAGATATAACAAAGATTCATCTATCTTCGCAGCATATTCCACATCTATAATCTAAAAGGTTATCGACTTTAATTCGGACGATCACAAAGGGAAACACTTTAAGTGTTTTGCTAATAATTGGCTGATCTCTATCATTCACTAGGATCATGCATTGGAGGTGGAACTGTCAAACGGCCTAAATCTAAGGATTGCCCCTACCTTGCCCAGGCTGGACACTTGGGCTCCTTCCTCAGATTTTCCGGATATTATCTCTAGGCGGGTCCCAGCAGAGTCAGCCAGCTCCTCCAGGTATTCTACTACATCTCTCTCATTGATCTCCTGATCCGTATTCCCGCAAACCCTACACAGATTGGACGGCAAATCTTGTCTTAGTGATAAAAGATCGGAGCGCTCTACAAAATCAACGTCGATGTTTCCACATTTCTTGCATTTCCTCTCCACTGCCATAAGCGAGATATCGTCTGTTACGATGACTAGATCTACAATTCCATTTCGAAGAGAGCTTACGACATCCCTAAGACCGTATATACCCAAACCTCTTTCAGAGTAAACTTCCTTCATAAACCTTTTCACTATCTTCTTCTCTTCCATCAGTCGATACCCATCCATAACGCCTTCTTCATTGACTTTGTCGATGAGTTCTCTCACACCTTCTTCACCGGAATATGACGTATCCAAGACAGCTACTACATTGCCTTGCAACCTATAATCCAAATATTCCTCCTTGAGAAATGTGTCCTTTGTCGGCCCAGGTCCCCCTACGATCAATCCTTTTACTTTATGTTGATCGATTAGGATCCTGTGAGCCCTTTCTGCTATCCTCTTGTAGTACTCATTTAATTCATTATCTCTAAGTCGTTCGAATCTTCTAGCAGATTGGCCTCCCTGTCTGTGTTTCCCTGATACACCCGATGTCAGGGTGTCTTCTACCTGCCATCTATCGCCCGTTAGTATTCCTAGACCAGCTTCTTGAGTATCGATAGTGAGAATACCCATAGCCTTGTCATCCTTCATCATGTCTTTCAGATGGTCGGTCCAAAAATGATCGTCACACCTGTAAAGCTGTATTTGCACAGGCTTCGGAGGTATAACTGGAAAAATTTCAATTTTTTCAGTACCCAACCCTTTCCCGGTTGGTAACGCGCCGCAAAATATTATCAATCCGTTTTCTGGGGTCTCCTTAAACAATTTCAATTGTTCTACTGTTCTGCTGAGCGCATCTTGAACATGAGTTCGCGTTAGATCTGATTTTATATTCGACGCTGTTCCTGCCTCGGTTCTAAGCTGCCCGATGACATCATAAATGGGTCTTCTAGGGGGTATGTAAACTGTCACTAACTCAGTCCCATGTCCAGTGATACCCGACAGTTCGTTGATCATCCTCGTGAGCTTGTATCTTCTCACTGAATCCCATTTATTTTCGGGAGAAACATTCTTGTACATTTATTCAAAACAAATCACATCAACAAGTATGGAATATAAGCATATCAAACACGAAATTAAGATATTGTCTCGATGGCACAAATTATAAATGATTGCAACAGAAAGAATGGCAAATAGTCGATGCTTCCAAACCTTCAATATATTAAGGATTTAAGGAAGAGACTGGGACTTACCCAAAGAAAACTTGCTGCGCGTGCTGGAATCAGCACCTCGATGATTAATCAGATAGAATCTGGAAGGTGTAGGCCTAGCTATGAAACTGCTAGAAAGATATTTGAAATATTAAATTCACTGGAGGGACAGTCGTCAATAAAAGCAGGAGACGTATGCAGTAGGACATTAATTTCTGTTCACAAAAATGATACGCTCCACGACGCAGTAGAAATGATGAGGACACATTCGATTAGCCAACTACCTGTTTTTCATGACTCAAGATTGGTAGGAATCGTAAGCGAAGACCTGTTAGCTCGAGTTATGATCGAGAAAGATAAGCAGGATATAAGGCGTATGACCGTTACTACAATAATGGACCCTCCTCCGCCGATTGTTGATATTTCTACACCTGCCAAAGCGCTTATACCTTTGGTAAGGTTTTCAAAATGCGTCCTGGTGAGTGAAAAGGGAGACGTAATTGGAGTCATTACGGTAACAGATACACTAAAGATAATAGAATAGACAGGTAATCTTATTATTCTGAGATTCTCTCCAAACCGACACAGCAATCAGCAAATTTTAGGCAGTCGTCACATAGATCAACTTGCTTAGTAGAATCAAGGCCTTTAGAACACAAAGCACAGGACCTTAGACCGCTCTCATTCATATGTAAAGACCCTTTAGAGTCCAACAAATAACATAAACATTCTCGTCCATATATAGATTGGGAAGGTCCTCTATATCTGAAGGGAGCTTTTCTGCATTCTTAGTCATTCAAAAATAACAGTGGCTCCTCGAATTGATATGTTTTTATACATAGTCAGACACAACTAAGGAATATTTTAGTAATGACTCTTGTGAAAGTTGGAGAAGTGGGGGATATTAAGGAGCATTCTGGCAAAGAAATAAAGATAGGAGAAACACGAATAGCCCTCTTCTATACACATGGGAAATATTATGCCATTGAAGCTCTGTGTCGTCACCAGGATGGATCACTCGCACCAGGAAAACTGGACGGTGAGATTGTAGAGTGCCCATTGCATTTTTGGCATTATAATATCAGAACCGGACAACTATTGGACTACCTAGACGGCGTACACCTAACTACGTATGACGTTAAGATAATTGAGAATCAAGTTTACCTTGAAATAGAGACACCGTAGTTTGCAAGCAAACTGGCGGATATGAGACTCTACAATACGTTAACAAGAAGTATAGATGAACTACCGCACCTGGATAATGTAGTCAGAATTTACCTTTGTGGTGTCACCGTTTATGACAAGTCACATATAGGACATGCCAGAACCATAATCGTACTTGATCTCCTGAATAGACTACTAAGATACAAGGGTTTCAAGGTGATTTTTGTGCAAAACTTTACTGATTTTGATGACAAGATCATTAACAAGGCGAAGGAGGAGGGAAAGTCTCCTGAGGAAATAGCTGGCAAATTCATACGTGAGTATGAACAGGACTTTACTAGATTGAATGTTCTACACGCAGATCATTATCCTAGAGCAACAGATAACATTGCTGAGATGACGAAAATTATTAGTGCTCTATTGGCCGAAGGTCACGCGTACTTGACTACTAACGGCGTTTATTTCAGGGTAAAATCATTTCAAGAGTACGGAAAACTTTCAAGAAAAACACTTGGAGATTTGTTGGCCGGTGCACGGATAGAAGTAGATCATAACAAAGAGCATCCGTTGGACTTCGCACTTTGGAAATTCAGTTCCGCTCCACCGACTTATTCTAGTCCGTGGGGATCAGGTAGGCCGGGATGGCATATAGAGTGCTCCGCGATGGTTATGAAATACCTTGGAAATGATATAGAAATTCATGCAGGCGGCAACGACCTTATATTTCCTCATCACGAAAATGAGATCGCTCAATCTGAATCTTATTCTAATCAGCCTTTTGCAAAATTGTGGCTCCATTGTGGAATGGTAACTGTTTCTAATGAAAAGATGTCTAAGTCACTAGGTAATATCATTTCGGTTGAAAAGTCGTTGGCAAGGTGGGGAAGTAACGTCACTAGGCTTTTCTGTTACTCAGTTCACTATTCAAAACCCCTTGATTATAGAGAAGATATTTTCATTGAAATCAAACACGTATGGAACACGATTGAAAACTGTGGTTGGGAATTGAGTTCAGCAAAGGGAAATTACAACGCAGATCAACTGGACTTGATAAAAGACCTCTCAATGAGATCCTTAAATGAGTTCGAAATCGCTCTCGAAAACGATCTAAATTCCGCCTTGGCTCTCAAGGTCTTCATCGAATTTGTGGGTAAAATCTGCAAGATAACTCTTACAACTGGCTTAGCGAGGGAAGCGGCAGAGGTTGCAAAAGACACGTACGATAGAATAATGCACCTGTTAGGTCTAAAATTGGTTGAGATTTCTGTTGAAGAGCGCCAAGAGGTCAGTGAGCTGATCTCTAGACGTAGCCAGCTCAGATCAGAGAAGAATTATGAAGAGGCCGATAAAATGAGGACTAGGCTTCAGGAAAAATACTCAGTCGAGTTAATGGATCGCGCGGATGGGACTTTCTGGAAGAAAATTGAAAAGTGTACCGGTGATTTCGGATAGCCGGTTTTCCGTGTGACAGAAGCTATGGATTCCCTTTTAGTTCCGTTGTAAACATTTTTACATTCAGGCGATCCTTGGCTGAAAAATGCAAAGTTTATTTCTAATGGCCTAGATATTTCCACCTAATAGGGACCCATGCCACAGAAGCGAGTCAAAATTTTCATCGCAATAGGAACAGTAGTTGCCTTGGCTTCGGTTGGGATCTACTTTACTTTCCTTTCAAGCTCTCAGAATTCTGCGGAGAGACAGTTCCTCGAGAATTATTATTCATTGGTGAATTCAACCACCGGAGTTACCGAGAATTACCACAAGGAGATTGGGAAGTGGGAAAGAGATGAATATGATGATCAGCAATTCGTCTCGATTACTGATTCCTTTCTGTCTCGATTCGATCAATTACTTGACAGGGCATCTAGTATTAGTACACCTGAAAAATTCCGAGATGCACTCGATCTCTATGTGAAGAGCCTGAGTTCGGAACGAGCAAGCTATGCAGCATTTAGAGACTTTATTGGAACTGGCGACCCAAGATTAAATGAAACCTCAACAGATCTTTTGTCAAATGCTTCGAAGTACGAGCTTGAATCATTTGCTTTGATAAATGCGCAAAGATAATTTATTAAGCAATTCATCCCCCTCAGTCATTAGGGATTGACAGGAAATATTTCTGGATCGAACCTAGCAATGAAAGGCAAAAAATCTTATGAATGGGCTAAGTCTAGCATGAGGTTAATCAATATGGTAGTAAAGGAGTATACTAACACGTTACCGTTGTCAGGAATGAAACTAGGCATTTGTCTTCATATCACCAAAGAGACATCTGTTTTGGTCATGGCCCTAAAGGCACTGGGTGCAGATTTAGCCGTTTGTGCTGCTAATCCGCTATCGACCCAGAATGATATTGCTTCTTTTCTGAAATCTCGTGGTATTCAAACATACGCAAAAAGGGGCGAATCTTACGAAGAGTACAATAGAAGCATTCTTAAAGTAATAAGATGCAAACCAGATATTGTTACTGATGATGGAGCCGTTCTCCACGCCATGGCCCACAAGACACAGGGTCACAAGATTTTGGCCGGTACAGAGGAGACGACGAGCGGTGTGACAAGGCTTAAGGCGTTAGAAGAGAAGAATATTCTCAAGTATCCCGTCATAGCCGTAAACAACGCCCAAACAAAGTACTTGTTTGATAACCGCTATGGCACCGGTCAGAGCACAGTTGATGGACTTCTCCGAATTACTTCTGTTTTACTTCCTGGTAAGCATATTGTTGTGTGCGGCTATGGGTGGGTGGGTAAAGGGGTAGCGTCTAGATTACGGGGAATGGGAGCCATCGTTACTATAACAGAAATCGATCCAATCAGAGCCCTTGAGGCACACATGGAGGGCTATGAAGTAGAGTCGTTGCGCAGAGCATCTGCTTATGGAGACATTTTCATAACATGTACAGGAGGTTATAAGGTTATTAGAGAGGAACATATCGACATTATGAAGGATGGCGTAATGCTCTGTAATGCAGGGCATTTTGATTTTGAGATTGACTTAGCCTACTTAAACCTTAAAGATCCAAATCCCAAGGAGATCAGGCCTAATATGAAATTATTCACGGTTGAGGGCAAAAGGGTTCATTTACTAGCCTGTGGTCGTGTGATCAATTTGGTGGGAGGTGAAGGCCATCCCCCTGAGGTGATGGCACTGTCGTTTGCCAACCAACTGCTATCTTTGATTTATTTGGCTAAGAATCTGGAGTCACTTGAGGCCAGAGTGTATAAGGTTCCGATAGAGATTGATCACAAAGTGTCGAGGTATGCGCTAGATGCTTTTGGTATATGTGTTGATGAGAATTTGTATCAGGTGCCTCCAGCAGCGTAGTGAACGTATCCTTGAGAAAGATAGGTTAAAATCTAGACCCAAATCACGTTTTGAGTACGAGTTGCAGAAGAGCGCATGAAGAGTCTTATAGTTACCAGTGCATTGCCATACGCGAATGGCGAGATACATCTTGGTCACATAGCGTCCACTTATTTGCCTGCCGACATATTTGTTCGATATTGGAAACACTTGGGTAGGGAGGCTTATCACATTTGCGCAACTGACGATTTTGGTACGCCAATCTTGATCAACGCTGAGAAGGAATCGATTACTCCGCAGCAATATGTTAAGACTTGGAGGGAGAGAGATCTGGAGGATTTCAGATCTGTGGACATATTCTTTGACTACTTTTCCCATACGAGCTCTCCGGCTAATATTCACTTAACGCAGGAGATTTTTAACAAACTCTACGAGAATGCTCATATCTATGAGAAAGCCGTTATTCAATTCTTCTGTGAGTTTGACATGAAGTTCCTACCCGATAGATACGTGGTAGGAAAGTGTCCTTTCTGCTTTGCAGAGAATCAATATTCTGACCTATGCGAAAATTGTGGTAGAGTTCCAGACGAAATATTGGAACCTAGATGTAGGATGTGTGAAAGAGTACCTGTAAAGAAGAGAAGCATGCATTATTTCTTTAGACTCTCAACGTTTTCAGCACAATTAAGAGATTGGCTAAATTCTAACCAGAATTTACAGTCCGAGGTAAGAAGCTACGTCTTAAATTGGATTGAGGACGGACTGGTAGACTGGGACATAACAAGAGATCTATCATGGGGCGTGCCAATTCCAAGGGAGGAAGCAAACGGTCAAGTCTTTTATGGATGGTTCGATAATCATATTTGTTATATCTCGAGCCTAATCTCCTTTTTCGAGAAGTCTGGTAACGGTGATGGCAAGGAATTTTGGAATAGGTCGGAAATTTATCATTTCATCGGTAAAGACATTGTTTATCATCATTACCTCTTTTTGCCGGCGATCCGAATGGGAATTCAATACGAATTCAAACTTCCTGATTGCGTTCCCACTAGGGGACACTTGATGTTCAACGGCCGAAAGATTTCCAAGAGCAGAGGTTGGTACATTGGACTTAAGGACTTTTTGCAACTGTTTCCTTCGGACTATTTGAGATTCTATCTTGCGCGAGTTACGCCATATTCTCAAACCGACATAAACTTTGACTGGGACCTCTTTATCGATCGAATAAACAATGAACTTATAGCAAATGTTGGAAACTTCATCAATAGAACGCTTGCATTTGTCAAAGCATCGTTTGATGGTCTAGTCCCTGAATCATCCTCCTTTGATGATGATGATCTCTCGATCTTGAAGCGTATCTCAGAAATAACTGAGAATGTTGGCAATTCTATTTCACATAACGAGATCGAGGATGCAATGAGAGAAATACTCAGTTTCAGCTCAAGCTTAAACAAGTATTTTCAGAAAAAGAAACCGTGGCAAGATAGAGAAACATCCAGAAATACACTCTTCATTTCTGTAAACGCGGTGCATTCCTTGGCTATCCTCTTGGAGCCCTTCATTCCAAATTCGGCGGAAAGGATCTGGAATCAACTCGGCATGCCTGGTCAGGTGCGCGACCAGAGTTGGCAGCTAGCATCAGAAATTGTCGTACGTCCACATCACAAGATCGGGGATGTTCGACCATTGTTTGAAAAGATCGAGAGGAAAAAGATAAATCTTGACAGATGGGAGGTGAAAAAGAAATCATCGACGATATAAATCGTGGACTAATGATAGGGAGATTCCAACCCTTTCATATGGGTCACCTTAGTTTGGCAAATGAGATACTCTCAGAATGTGACGAGTTGGTTGTGGCCATCGGTAGCCCCGAAGCCAACCTATCATTTAATGATCCTTTTACTTCTGGCGAAAGGATCACGATGATACACGAGTCGCTAAAAAATCATGGTCTGAGCATGTCGAGATGCTACGTACTTCCGGTGCCCAATAGCGCTAATAATTACATCTGGTTTTCTCAGATGAAATCAATGCTTCCAAAGATCACAACGGTATATTCAGGGAATGAATACGTTCGTCTACTTCTGCCAAAGGATATTCGTGTCAAATCACCTACATTCGTGAAGAATAAGATCTTCAACGGAACTAGGATTAGGATGCTGTTGGCGTGTGACGGAAAATGGGAAAATCTCGTGCCACCTCCGGTTGCGTTGCTTATAAGGGAGGTTGAGGGAGTATCGCGTTTGATGAAACTGGAACGAACTCAAGTAGAACAGCAAAGGGTTTTGGGGAATCAAAATGTGAAGTAGAAGACGTAAATAAATCTATGTAATATCAACAAGAGATTGGCGAGTTCATGAAAGATAAGCGGGACTGTCCTATATGTAGCAAGTGTGGATCAAGAAAGTTCAAGATGTTAAGGAAACATGACGACTTGGTCTATCTAGAATGCAGGGTATGCAGCGTGATTAGTATCCTTAATTAAGTAACCCCGCTAAATGTGGCGTAGACATTAGCCGGATAAACATTTGGGCTATTGCAGGATCTCCTCAGCTTGTAGAAGGAGACTGACACAACTCCAAGAGAACACCGTTGACTGATTTTGGATGAATGAAAGTTATCTTTCTTCCGTAGGAACCACTACGGATCCCACCTAATATTTTTGCCCCGTTAGAAGTAGCTCTTTCTACATCTCTTTCAATCTCGTCAGCTGTAATAGCAACATGATGAATCCCTTCGCCTTTATCTGACAAAAATTTTGAAATAGGACTGCTATCATCGAGTGGTTGAAGC
>JBKPHJ010000362.1:0-8590 GCA_046729835.1 Thermoproteota archaeon | reverse complement strand
TCCTATTTGATGATTGGTGCTGCATGGCCACTAGGAGTGCCCATTAGTTTACGTACAAATTCCTGGAATTTTGGATTCCTATAAGAAGTAGAAAAGACATATAACTAAAACTAGAATACCAATGGTGATGATCGGATTGCGGCTGCCATCACCAAAGTCAATGTACGTACCCATACAACGATAATTTAATTTGACTTGCTACACAATGAGAGAGTTCATACATTTGAGTGAGAATTGTTAACCGGATACATTTAGTCTCGTCATTGCGATACTATTTTTGATAGTCAAGTCTATTACTGAGTTCTAACAATAGAACCTGCCAGTAAATTTAACGCTGCTCGAGCTTACAGGACTAATATTATAGTCGGCAAGCCATCTAGGTGCTGCATTCAGAATTGCTTCTGTGGAAATGGAGTAAAGTTTTCCCTAGATTCCGGATTCTACATTTCCAACTTCTTCAACGTATCCCAATTTCTTTAAAGCCAAGATAATTTGCTCTTTTTGATTCGGTTCTATATCTGCAAAAATTTCCATATTGCATATCTTTATTATTTATTTTCTCAAAGTAATCTAATAGCATATGAACAAAAAAATTGAAGCCCTATATACAGAAAGGAAAGCATATGATATTGGAGAAGACGTCAAATTTGAACAAAACCTCTATGACAAAGCTAAAACATATGAGGAAAAAGTGAGTATATGTGAAAATAGACTTAGTACATGGTTAAGTAGAGGTTTAACTCGATATCTTCGTATCATTATTAAGATTCGTTTCCTGTTCTTTTCCAACTGTCTTTTTCTTCTTCCCTAGTTATCATAGATACATCTGGCTTAAAGATGAGATCTGAGATCCAGTCACCAAGAACCTTTAATCTCTTTCTTGCTGTTGGAAGATTAGCTAAATAGTACGTACGCCAGAGCCACCAGGCTAGAAATCCATGCACCTTAATTCTATCAAATAATATAGCTACACCGGTTCTCTTTCCAATTTCTGCCATCATCCCTTTTGTCTTATAATCAAATTTTATCTTCTTACTCTTGTCTCCTTTCTCCCCTTTCACTGCTGAAAATATATTCTTTGCAGCAACTTTGCCTTGTCTTATAGCATGTTGTGCTGTTGGCGGATAAGGCTTTCCTGTATGAGGGTCAGTTACAGACGCACAATCACCAAGTACATAAACTCCACTATAGCCTGGCACTTCTAAATAGTTGTTAGCTATAATCCTATGCTCTATGTCATGGTCGCAAGGAAGTTCAGCAATTAACCTACTTGGAGTCACACCTGCAGACCAAATTAGAGTGTAACAAGGTATTATTGTATCATTGTATAGCCTTATACTGTTTGCAGTTGCTCCAGTAACAGGACATTTCATCATGAATTCTACACCACTAGCTTTTAATTTTTCTAATGCAAATTTACCTAATTCCTCATCCACTTCTGCTAGTAATTTATCGTTAGTATCGATAAGTATTACCCTTACTTCTGATATATGGATATTTTTATAATAGTCATTAATGGATTCACGTATAAAGTCATTAATTGCCCCTACTGATTCAACACCATTGAATCCTCCTCCAGCTACTACAAAAGTTAGCAGACTTCTTCTTAGTTCTATATTATCTTCTTCGAGGCTTGCTTGTTCAAGTACATTTATGATATGATTTCTCAGAATAATGGCATCATTGATGCTCTTCATTGTAAAAGAACATCTTTGTACATCAGACATCTTAAAGAAATTATTCTCACTTCCTAATGCAATAACAACGTAATCATATTTCATTATGTGTTCATGCCAATCATTTGGTTGAGATTGTCTGCCAATTGCATGAGTAAAAGTGAGCTGTTTATTATCAAGATCTATTGATTCAACTTTGGCTTCATAGAACTTGGCTTTTTTGCAAAATGATCTGACGGGTGTTACTATGTTTCTTGTTTCAATCATGCCAGATGCTACTTCCGGAAGCATAGGAGTAAAAAGAATAAAATTATCTTTGCTTATCAAAGTAATTTCAACACTATCATCAGTATCAAACTTCTTCTGAAGCTTTTTTAAGACTTCAATCCCTCCGAAACCACTACCCAAAATTACTACATGTGTAGCAGAAGAAGTAGAACGATTCGTAGGTTTTTCTGTACTACTATCTCTCAGCATATCTCGTCAGATCTTTTTGTATGGTGTATCTTTTGTTTGTTTGTTTATTTGTTAGTGCTATTCTACGTGGTATTGATGAACAAGCTCTAGAAGAGAGTATTGTCTTCAGATATTCGCTGAAATGGAGGACGATACACATCCAGCTATGTCATTACCAGCCTAGTGCATGCCCTTTGACCCTGAACCGAACCCCTATACATTCAGGTTTCGAAGCCCACCAGACTCCGAGTAGCACGCGAGTTCATATACTTCTTCTAGCATAATCAGGCTGCAATACCATATCATGCCATCAAGTCTTTCGACAGTGATTGAGGGGGATTAAATCAATACCCAATGAAAGCAACAGAAGATTAGTCTAATCAACTTCAAATGGAATTAGCTTTTATGAAATGGTCTACGCTATAACTGACAAACAGTTAACCAAGAAAAGAACACAGCAATTCTTAATGAAAAAATGATGCATCAGACTGAAAAATAGAGTAAGAGAGATTTTTAAATTAACAAAGTAGTGAGGGTATGAAGATGGGGTTTATCTATTAGATAGTATTGTTATTATTATGTTATTTCTTTTGACTTGCTATTCTCCCTTCCATCGAGACTCTTTTCAGTTTTAAGTCGGTTCAACGGTTTCATATACTCTCCAATTGCCAGTTCAAACATTTTTGCATCATTGGTAGCTATTCTTGAGAAGTCTTTTGCATTCTCTTTCGTTTGCTGAATAGATGCTCTGAATGCTTCCATATTAGCAAGAGCCATGTTACTGGCCAGCCTTGTGGCAGTAAATGTATTATCTACAGAACGACTAACCATATTTACATATCTTTCTGTCATCTCTCTAGGAGAGACCATCCAATTTGACCAAAAAGTCTGATATACATTTCCTATCTGTGAAATCCATGCTGATTGTTGAAATGAATTTATAATCGCCTTTTGCGAATCTATATAATTATCTGCTATTTCTTTAGTAGCTTTGAGCATTTGTTCTTGATAATTGTTAACGGCCTCCGTATATCGTGGAATGTCTTTTCTTGCCTCCTGTAGTGCTCTTTGGGTACTATCCTTGTCTTCCTCAAATGCGTCTATCATAGCCTTTCTTATTTCTTCTTGTTGGGGTTGTTGTTGGGAAGTGAATGAAGTTTGTTGTTCTAATTTGGCTTCTCTCTCATCATCCTTTCGTTCGTCTTTCTTTAAAGACATCATCTTGTTATATAATCTTCTATATGATAAGCGTATCTCTAGATTAGATCACAAAAGAAGTCAATATATAATTGCATTGACAATGCTAAAGACGGCATATTGTTGGCAGATATGTAACATATCGATGACAGGAGGGGCATCCAGCAGAGGTTCTCGATAGATGGATCTGAGGTCTCTTCAAACCAACCGTATCCACGAACATTAGGGGAAAAAAAGACGGTGGTAAAAATGTATGATACGAATCTAGGCAATATATGAAGACAATGAGATGACTAATATGAGGAACTTTAGTAGTAGTAGGAATATGTCTACTATTATTCCTCTTGAAAACGTACTGATACTCCAGGGTGGGGGCTCATTAGGAGCCTTCGGATGTGGGGTGTTTAAAGCACTTGTAAACAATAACGTAAAATTAGATATTGTTGCAGGTACGGCGTTACATTCCCTCACTCTCGTGCTGACTTAACTGATTATGAAATTCACAGAACAGAAGATGATTTGTTTGTGATTGTCGTAAGTAAGAGACCTTTCTATGGTTGATCTAAACCATGTAGAAGGAATTGAGGATCATTCTATAAATGGACATATACTCTTATCAACCTTAGAAAAAATATTAAATTAATAATATGTCCGATAAAACAGAGGAATGATAATCTGCTAAGAGCAATGATACAGAAAATACTGCATCAAAGCTTTCACCGTCTCATGGATCTACAGGCGGATAATGCAATGATCGGGTTAACCAATAAAAGAGGACTGTTCATATTACAGAATCCGCTTTACGCGAGCGGGGCCTATCTAATTGCTTTAACTAGATCCACTGCGTTGTGCGGAATTCCTTTGACTTCAGGAACTTCAACGCCATTACTACCCAAGCAGCTTCTCCTTGAATGTAAAAAAGAGTATTATGGTGGCAGCGCAAACGCTACAATGTAGCCTCCAGTATTAGATGATATTTCAGCAGGACTACCTGTGGTTACAAGTAACATTCCTCCATGTCCTATTGATGGCCCACCAATTCCAATAGGTGTACCAACATTGTACTGCCATAGAGTTTTTCCTGTATCTTTATCTAGCGCCATAATTATTCCTGAGGGTATTAGTGGTGTTTGGGTAGGAGCACCAAATACGCTGAATTGGTATGGCTTTCCTGTTGCTGTAATGTGGCCAGAGAAGACTACTCCATTTGTCACCAATGGCCATGTTTTTTTACACCATAGGTATAACGCACTCAAAGGATAAAGAAGAGTTGGCAAGGAAACTCGAGCTGATATGATAGTAAGTAATGGAGATTCATTGAAGCGAGCTGGAGGTGCAGATGTAATACTTGTTACTAGTAATTCCTACAATGCTGCAACTGAAGTCCTAAAGGGTCTTAGACCTGATGGAAGATTAGTATTGATGGGTGTTTCAGCCGCTTATAGTAACCGCTGAAATAATAGGAAACCGTAGCCGTATTATTGGCTCTCAACAAATCGGTCCAGAATATCTATACGAAGCATTGGACTACGTAGCAAAGGGCAAAGTCAAAGTGATTGCTGAAACATGCTCCTTGATGATATTGCTAGGGCATATGACCTGCTAGATAAAGCAGGATAAGGCATTTATCCTGATCCTGATTTATTAAATACTACCTACTCGAAATACATAAATGGCTGAAAATTTGAGAAAAAGGTCTAGCCGCTCCTGTGATATTCTAATTATAGGTGGTGGCTCTGCCGGTCTTCGAGCTGCAATTGAAGCTCATGATGCTGGTGCTCATGTTCTCATAATCAGTAAAAGTAAAAAAGGAGATCCTCACACAGTACTCGCAAGAGGAGGTATCAATGCAGCTCTTGGGACTATGGATCCAGAAGATAACTGGATGGTACACGCAGCTGATACTCTAAAAGAAGGAGAGTTTCTTGCAGACTACGAAAGAGTTGAGGTACTTTGCAGAAATGCACCTGATGCTGTGAATGAATTAGTAAAATGGGGTGCTCGATTTCATAGAGAGAAAGACGGTAGATTAACACAGCGCTTCTTTGGCGCTCACACTTATAGAAGGACTGTATTTTACGGAGATTGGACTGGAGAAGAAATAATTCGTGTCTTGATGGACCAAGTTAGTCAGCGAAAAATCGAGATTATAGACAATGTTTACATCACAAAATTATTAAAAACAGATGGTCTAAATGGAGAAGGACCAGCAGGAGAAGGAACAGAATGGGATGAAGTCAAAGGAGCACTTGGCATAAATATCGAAAAAAGAGAAATTATGATATTCGAATGTAAGTCTCTAATACTTGCTGCTGGTGGATATACGCGAGTCTACTCAGTTAGTAGTTCTAGAATTTTTGAAAACTATGGAGAAGGTGTGGCTCTAGCATATGAAGCAGGCGCAGACTTGGTAGATATGGAGATGGTCCAGTTCCATCCTACCGGCATGGTTTGGCCAGAAAAAGCATCGGGCACTCTAGCTACTGAAGCGATACGCGGTGAAGGAGGCATACTACTAAATTCAAGAGGTGAGAGGTTCATGAAAAATTACTATCCTGAAAGAATGGAGCTAGGACCGCGTGACGTAATAGCCCGTGCAATCTATAATGAAATAGTCAGTGGCAGAGGCACAGAACATGGTGGAGTTTGGCTAGACATAACCCATCTACGAAAGAAAAAAATCTTAGACAGACTGCCCACCATGTATGAACAGTTTAAAAAGATTGATGGAATCGATATTTCCAAGGAGAAAATGGAGGTTGGACCGACTGCACATTATTCAATGGGAGGAGTGGTGGTGGATAAAAAGTGTAGAACTAAAATTGGAGGTCTATTTGCTGTAGGAGAAGTAATAAGTCAGATTCATGGTGCTAATCGTTTAGGTGGAAATAGCCTACTGGATACAGTAGTTTTCGGGAAAATTGTTGGTAGTGAAGCAGCGAATTTAATAAAGGGAGTACGCGAAAAAAGGAAAACAGGAGAACTGCCAGCACTACGATTGAACGTTAATAACCAAAAAAGATTTGAAGATGGAATCTTTGTAGTTAAAGAACCAGTTAAGTTTCGCAATGAAATACAAGAATTAATGAAACTGAATGCAGGAATAATAAGAGAGGAGACAAAGCTGAAAAATGGATTGAAAAGAATTTTGAAACTGAAGAAGGAGTTTTATTCCAAAGATAATATTCTGAGAGAATTCAAAATTGATGATGATGACGCTGAAAATGTTGTTTTAACTTGGCAGATAAAATCCTCGCTAGTTGTTTGCGAGGCAATAATAAGAAGTGCCTTGATGCGACAAGAGAGTAGAGGAGCTCACTATCGCTCTGATTTTCCAAAGCTAGATGAAGAAAAATGGAAGGTAAACATCTATTGCAGGAAGGTAGGCAGAGAAATGGTATTGTTTAAACAGAATATTAAAGAAATCAAAGGACCGATAGCAGATTTGCTTAAAGCACATGTCAAACCAGAACACCAGCGTGAATTTGAATAATTATGCAAATGAATAGTGAATTTGCTGAGACATCAAGAAGAAAATAAAAAGATGAAATAGAATGAAAGGAATCCTTCAAGCAATATGCCTTCCTTTGATGGTATTATCCCCCGAACATAATTTATATCTTAATTATGATAAATTGTTACTACGTACGGGTTTTTGTATAAAATTCGAAGCCCTTATTGTTAGCTATCAACATGACCATGGAAGAGATAGATCACGATCATAATGAATTCGAAATTATGCCGCAAACTTCCCCAAACTATATCCGATTATTCGTTGGTTATAGTGGGCTCTAACAATCTAGTATCATATAGTTATAGCGATTCCAATAGCATGAAAGTAATAGTAATAATAATAATAATATATGCATCTTCCGTGTAAGTAAAGGTTGCTTGAATACAAAGGAAGGTGCTATAAGTCTTCATAGAATGCTAAAAGGAAAGATCGAAATTCAAAATAAGGTATCTGTAGAAAATGCTTTTGATGAAGAAAAAGGGACTCTTTGGTTTAATCTACACTCCAGGTGTGGCATATGTTGCTACAGAAATAAGCAATAATAAAGAATTGGTATATGATTACACATCAAAGTGGAACAATGTTGCTATAATATGTGACGGAACACGAGTTCTTGGACTAGGGAATATCGGTCTTCTATTCTCTAAAGTTATTAGGCAGAAAATTAGACGGTATCAAGGTAGTTATCTCGGGAGCAGGCTCCGCTGGCTATGGTATTTTCAAGATTCTGGGAAAAGCAGGATGTAGAGATATTGTCGTAACTGATAGCAGAGGTGCAATATATGAAGGAAGAGAAGATCTAAAGGATTATGATGATGATAAGGATGGAGACGACGATGGTAACAACGACGATATATCTAAACACGAGATATCCAGAAACAGTAATCCAAGGAAATTAAGAGGGAATTTGACAGATGTAATTAGAGGAGCGTGTATCTGGAAAAGCCGGACTTCTAAATAACGATATGGTTGAATCAATGAACCAAGATGCTGTAATATTTGCATTAAGTAATCCAGATCCTGAAATAGGCCCACCAGATGCACTGAAAGCTGGCGCAGGAATTGTAGCCACTGGTCGGTCAGATTTTCCCAACCAGATAACAATGCTGTCGTATTCCCTTCAGTTCTTAGCGCGTTACTTGATATGAGAGCAAAAGGTTTAGATGAAGACATGTTGGTAGCTGCTTCATTTGCTATTGCTTCACTAGTTGAGCGATCTCAGTTGAAAGAGGATTATATAATTCCGAAGATAAACGATCCTAGAATTCTTCCGATTGTGACACAGACATTGAAAGATGCAATTAAAAGTCACCTGAGTAAAGATGGTCACAATATGGTTTTACATAAGACATAAAAGGATATAGCATACAATATCGATCTACAAAGTATCGCATATTTAGAGTAGAATAATTGTCCCGAAAAAATAGACAAGAAAGACCTAAAGTTGCCAAGAATGTTGAGGTTATCAACAAGTCATAAATACTTTAACCTACCTATATCATCCTTATTGATGCAATGTTCCAACCGGAATTACTTATTTCTAATCCTTCTTTAGATAACATGTCTTAATGACCTCCAAGTTACTTGCTGATAACGGATTGAAACCTTTGCTTATGGAGCAGATATTTATGAGAAAGAGGATGGATTACATAGTTTTGCATCGGTGCAAAATAAAATTCTATAATAAATAATATTCATAGAGGTGGTATTTGATTGTCATTCTAAATTATATACAAACGAATATCTG
>JBKPHJ010000361.1:0-3223 GCA_046729835.1 Thermoproteota archaeon | reverse complement strand
CGATTCGTGGCCTTCATTGGGAATCAGGATAACAAGATTCTTGATATCGTTTCCTAAACCCATAGATTTAGTTTCATAAATACTTGATGCATCGATGCCTTGGTTTTGGGCTTTCACTTCAATGGCGTCTATAAGAACATTGATGAAAACCCTTCAGAAATGGTGTAAGAATACGCCAGATGTAACATGTTCTGCCATTAACCATTTATCCCAACGAACGAACAAGTCGCTATAGTATCTCATAAGATTGGAATCTACTAACTCATTCTTTTATTCGTTAAACTGTCAAGTAATAAGTTCAGTTTATTTTCACGGCATTGAACAGCTTTGAACGGCCCCTATTAATGTTGAACTTTACATCGTAGTAATATAAGGTAGACTATCAAATTGAGTGTCTGATAAGAAATAACAAAGCAAAGCAATTGAAAACAGATAATATCGAGAAGTAACAAGTGAATATAGTAGCAGCACCTAAAATGTGATCTAACCTGTATGGGAATACGAAATTACTATTGTGTCTTATTATTGTGTATATGATATCACTAGTGTAATTGATTCATTTCTAAGCGTGACACTTTGTTACTCTCTAACCAGTAACGTAATATTTTCATTCTAGTTTCCTGATTCTGACAGACCCAAAGCCCAATTTAAATGCTCTTTGTCTTAGCATTCCATAGATAAAGCGATTCAAACAAGATGATATTTCTCCTCTGTATTCTAGTGTAGCTAGCTCACGTTCTAGCGTTTTTAAAAGTTCGATCGCTGCTTCTTCACGTCCTGATTCCTTTCCCTCTTGCATAGACAATATTATGGGCCGTATTTTTTTATGGACTTCCAAATACGCCATATATGCATTCTTCACTTTGTAGTTTATTAGCATTTAATGACCGGGGTGGTAAGTATACATATCCCAATGCCTGACAAAACTCCATTCTTCCAGGTGAATCTTCTCCTATTGTGTCTATAGGTTCACATCTTGGTTTGGGGTTATCTTTGTAGTAACCTAGATCCGAATTACAACTATCTGTTACTATTTCATGACTCTGTGGTCCAACTGCCGGCTCTTCTGGTTGTAGCTTTTGTGAATTGCTGGGATCAGGTACTGGTTGAAACTATGAAAGGAGTTACAGTACAGGGCTCTGGAAACCTAACTAATCTTCGTGCAGCACATGATTATCCAGAAGCAGAAGTTAGACTAAAGAACTTTTCAATTGTTATGTATAATCTACTCCAAGTGAAAAATGAACTCGCCTTGAATATTATTACTATATGGTAATATCTATACAATAGCATAACACGATCCGAATAGCGTTCTGGATCCTCAGTCAGATTGGTCGATCAGTTTGGGGGCCATTATTAAAGCCAAAAATGGTTCGCGTAACCTTATATCATAAGGGTAGGTATAGAACAAATTACTATGGTTCTACAAACTGAAACACTTAATCTAATACTGCTGATGCCTCCTCCTTTTCCAAAAATGATATAAGAACTACCTACAGAACTAATTAATCTGTAAGACTTTTGATCATTAGTAATCGTCATAACGATCAAAGTATACACCTATGCTAGGCACCATGATTTCAACTTCGAATGTTTTGATCAATCAAGCCCCCTGTGATTTTTGGCAAAACTTTTAGATATTATAATCATAGCAAGAATATGAAAACTAATGCCACTGATCATTTCTCGTCAAAATCAGAGGAATATTCATTTCATAGGCCTCCTTATCCAGCTGGTCTTTTTGACTTTTTAAGTGAGATAACCCGCCATAAGAATCTGGCGTGGGACTGCGCCACAGGTAACGGACAGGCTGCCATCGGTATTTGCAAATATTTTAAAAAAGTCATAGCAAGTGACGTAAGCAAGAGTCAAATAGAGCATAAATTCCACAGAGACAGCATAGTCTACGACGTATTTCCTGCAGAGAAAGCGAACATACAAGATAATTCAGTAGACTTGATAACTGTTGCACAGGCTGCGCATTGGTTTGATCTTACGAAGTTTTACCAGGAATGTAGACGGGTTAGCAATGGAAATGGTGGAATAATTGCAATATGGTCTTATGGCATGCATAAAATTAGTCCTGAAATCGATATGATTAGTGAAAAGCTCACGGTAGGTGGAGAAATACTTGGTGATTATTGGCCAAAAGAATAACAATGATACATGCTCCGCGAAAATGGCCGGTTGGGTAGAGATTACCGTTGCTGTGATAGGCAGCAGTTTGATTGGATTCTTGCTAACCAATTTAGCATTAGATTATGACCAGCCGAAAATTCGAATAAATGTGGAGAAGACATTTGAAAACATGACACAGAAAAGATACGATACTACCCTAACTGACCGGTCGATGGGCGCAGCTAGATGTCATTCAATGTGATGCGAGAAACATTTTGCTATGATATTGGGCTAATAGATCGCATATGTACTAAACCATATATTTTTTTGATAGCATCATGGATCAAATCTGATATTATCTTGCATATTGATAATACATTGAGCTCAAGCATATGTCAAGCTCAGAAGATTGTGTCTGTAAACTTGGCGCTAACTGGCGCAAAAGTAACTCTAAGCAGACAAAATACTTTAAGATAAATGGTTCAAAAATAGAATTGAGATGCGGTAAGTGCAACGGTCTGCTGACTTGGTGGATGGACAGCACAAATACAAAAAAGATTGTCCCAGCTAAGCGAGTATGGTCTGAAGAAGAGCGACGATCTATGCAGTAGCTCTGTACGTAATAACGACGCCAACTGTTTTCATATGTAATAGAATAAATATCAGATATATGTAAGCGCCCGAACTTGCTTAATGCAGATTAACATAAGCTTCCATGAAGCTAACAGAAGAATGAATACCAAATACTTAGTGGTTGTAGCAGCAATGGCAGCAATGTTAGTTGCAGCAACAGCACTTGCAACAGACAATGCATTTGCAGACAAGAAGAAGAGTTATACCAAGAGCCAAGCAGTATCACAAGTCAACGATTGTGGCAATGGCGATACACCAATCGATGTGTTCTGCCAGAATCTAGCATCACAGATACAAGGCGATGACAATAGTGCAGCTCTCGCTGCTGAACAGAGCTAAGAAGAAGACGAGTAATCTACTAGCACATAATGGATAAATAACAGCTAAAGCGACAGTCGCGTTAGCTGGCCGCAACTTTTTTTAATTTTAGTAGTCGATCAAGAGTACACGAGCCGGCTGGTTCGCTTAATTT
>JBKPHJ010000360.1:0-9414 GCA_046729835.1 Thermoproteota archaeon | reverse complement strand
ACCTAACATCGTCTTCATTAGCTACATCGGTCTTCACAAAGATACCGTCACTCCCAGCTTTCTTGACTAGGCGTACAGTCTCTTCCCCTTCTTTCGCTCGACGTGCAGCTACTGTAACCTTAACTCTTTCTTTCGCCAGAGCAACTGCGGCTGCCCTTCCAATACCAGAACTGCCACCTGTTACTATCGCAACTTTTTGATCTGTCATTTGCATTATATCGTTCTTGCGTTATTTATCGTTGGTGGTACTAATAGTCCGAATGATGGACAGCGGATCAATATCACTGACTGAAGCTTATAGTAGCTATAATTGATCATACGTTACCAGACATTCTGGATATTTTTCTCCGCCAAGTATTACTATCTATTGTCTCCGTTGTCTAATCGGCTCTGTTAACTCAACGGGCCCCAGAAATGGGTGTTAATCGTCGGGTCATGACTTTACCCAACTTAACTTAACATTGTCCCATGCTGTTGCTTCTAATCGTAACAACTTGCCTTGGGTATCTTCATACTCACTACTGTAAAATCTTATTAAAAATTGATGGTGACCAAGTTCGTTAAACGGGATTGAAATTATTTCTGTTTCTGCCGTGGGACCGGAAATAAGATATATGTCATCGGATTCGCTAAATGTAAAGACAAACATTAGCTCATTGGTCGAGCCTCTGAGTATGGTTGGTGTTGGAGAGCCCATTCCAGTTAGTGGACCAATATATCTACGGGGTAGTTGATGCGTATATTCATCACTTCCATATACAGCACTGTAAAAATTACATGTGGTGGGCAGCGAATTGGGCTTCCATGATAACGATAACTTGGTATTGATGTCAACCCCATTACGAACCAGTGTTGCTTCCATTCTACAGTTGGACGCGTGCTTTGAAAACAATTTGCGATTTTTATTATGGATTTGAATAGTCCAAATAATCCCGTCAAAAAGCTTTGGGTCAATTCCACCCCGAGTTAATCTGATTTCGTTAATTCGAATTGGTTTTAAATCTTTAATCTCAATGTATGGTCTTCTAAAAAACGGATTGTTTCTCGTATGATGTTTGCTGCCGGGCCCGCTACCGATGCATCTTCTACCATGATGTCGCTGAGCTTGAATTGGACGCAGCATATTTAATCGTTCTTCACTTTTTTAGCATTTTGTATTAATGTCACCCGCATCTTTTCAAATCCAATGTTGAATGAGAATCGCTTGCCGCGGTCTTTACACAAATATCTTTGTATGTCATATTGTTTGTTCCGTCTTATAGCTTTTTTGACGATGCGTTCTGAATTACAATAGCGGCAAACTAAAGTTGATATTGGTTGTATGACGACTTCTTGCTTTACCGTTTCTAGAATGGCGAACCTGAATTCAACAGCGTAAATATGCTTGCAGCGTACACCGAACTTATGGTCGGCATATGAGCACACCCAACCCAAATCTGATTGGCAAACTTCATACTTACCGTTGCCGGCTTGGCTTGACTTGACGATATAACGTGATTGATTTATGCATTTAATCGCTCGTTTAGCTTTTGCTATGACTTGTCCGCGTATTTGTCTGAAGTTTTGTTGCATTTATGGCACTATACTACTTATGGCACCATAGCTAGCTATTACTGGACTATACTATAGATGATGTGTACAGCCAGTCTCATAGTCAATTTATTCCGGAAATTATTCGACCACTGACCCGCTAGTTAACAGAGCCGTCTAAACATCACTTTCCAGAAAGAATGTCATGTAATCCATTGTTTTCAGAGCTTAATTTATCAAAGCTTATTGGTAGATAGTGATTCTTTTTACTATTTCTAATATTCTGTCTAATCAAATATTTTGCATTAAAATCCAGTGATCTCAAGAGATCACATTTGTTCAACCAAGTCTGCGTTATATCGATAACTTCGGACTCTGATAGCTTTTTAACGTTGAAGAGATATGGCATAAGAATTCGCCATAATGCATATTTTCTATAATTAGCTATCGGTGTCTGAAGTAGTTTTTCGATCCACGGAATAATATTAGTACTGTAGTATCGATAGCTGTTTGTACTTGAATTTCTATATTTTGAATTCTTGATTTCTTCTCGTTTGTCGTTAATGTTTTCTGCTACAAGCCAAATTCTGAAGTCTCTCAGTAGATAATTAATTGGTGGTCTTGTTCCGTCCCATCTTTGCACAATTTTGACTTCTTGATTGCATTTTGAGTTTATCGTGCCGGGTACTCGGATAAGACAAGATTTGATGGATGGTCTATGTTGCGAATCACCTTTCTTTTCTGTAAAGAAATCTTCGGCAAATTGCATAAATCTACTCGTTAAATCATTCTTACTTGAATCAATGTAACATGCAAATCTATCAATCTCTTCAAGAATGAATCCCGATATTGGAACATAGATGTGATAGCCATTGCCCGTCCAAAGTACAGTCGGGTGAGCCCCATGAAATTCATTATTTATTTTGTTCAGCGTCTTGCCTAGTACTTTATTCAGTTTCTCTTGAGAATACCCAAAGTCTTTTAGATCCAAGTCAATCATTATGAAACTCGCCGGTGTTAGATTGATACCCGCATATTCGGTATGAGATGGATATGCATTGATTCTACAGTCTTGATAGTTTGAAGCTTTGAAACGAGCTAACGCTTCTTGTTTATTGAATACTTCTTTTTGACAACCAAGAGTCTTTGTCATGATGGTTCTTGGAAATAGTGGTTCGCTAAGATGATCTAAGATTAAGTCAAGATTCTTTTTGACTGTTATGTCTTTATCGATAGCCGTCGTGGTATTGTCAGTCAATGTCAATTACTCATCACTCTCATTTTCGTCTTCATCATCTTGCTGCTCATCGTCATCATCGTCGAAAGACTCGGCCAGTTTCTTCTTTGACAGCTCAACTGCATAATCCGCTCTGGCATCAATGGAACTCTTATCGATGGGTAATCTGATTAGATCTTGTCTATGCTTTGCTACATAATGGATGCTTAGATCGAACTCTATACAATCTTTGAAGTCGCAATACATGCATGGTATCTCTGGTAATCCAACTTGCTCAGCTTTTGTCTTTACTTTCGTTGCGCTGGATGCGTCACTTGCGTCACTTGCGTCACATTTAGAAGGTGTGTGGGGGGTATTTTGGTATATTTTTGGTTGGTTGGTGTTAGCAACCGGTAAGTCAGAAATTGGATTACTATTATTATTATTATTACTATTATTATCTGTACTAGATCTGCTTGTTATATCTGCAAATTTGTCATTACTTTGTACGAAATTATTATTAATTGATTTATTTGTAAATAGATCATTAGTAATTTCGGTTACATTATCATTATTAGATTTATTATAAAAAGTACATTTACTATCTTGATCTATACTACTAACAAACTGTTCGGTTGATGACGACGACTTTGATGAAGATTTATCTTTGGCTTCGGTATTATAATTTGGATCATACACTGGAGACTTATTATTTTCATTAAAAACCCCATACGGGTTCTTAAAATGTGACGCATCCGACGCATCCGACGCATCCGATGCAGTTTTATCTTCATCACATTCTAAGTGCGTTGGATAGACCGAACTTTCATCACTCCCACTCTCATTTAGAATCTTAATCTCTATGTCTTCATTAACCTTGTAGTTTAGGCCCATTCGTTCTAGTACTTCTTTCTGGAATTTCAAGCCGCGCTTTGAATTAGCCCCATTAGTCTGAAAATGTTCAGCTTTGAATTTTGATTTATATAATCTTGTAATTTGTTTATGTGTAACTTTACCATACTCTATGCTATAAAACGATGCTTCAGAGAGTGTCATTCCGTTCATGATATGCTTGCATTTGTCAAATATCTGCTGATTTGTAAAAGTATAATCTTCTAACCCGTTGTACTCGTCGGAATTCAGATTTTCACTACTTTCTCTGATAAGATCGTTGATTGCAAGATACATCTTTGATTCAATGCTGTTTGACTTAAGCTCGTTCTTTTCTGCAATAAACTTGGACAAAGCAAGTCTTATTTCTTCTACAGCAATGGGAGCGTCAGCTCGACTAGAGAACAGTCGTAACAATGGTTTAGTCAGCTCGGCATTTCTATTTTCTATGTTTATCTGTATATCTGGAATAATGTCGTTGTAGCGAACTAATCTGACTGCGAAGAGCAGTTTATGTATATGAACTAGTTTGTCATTTAGCGGCTTAGACTTTGGATCGCCGGCGTTCTTTATTATATCTTTAATATTATAGTCTATATGTCCAACGATAAAGTTGTAAACAAACGATCTATCAAATATGCCCTTGGTCCTTCCACTATCTGGACGCTCTTCCATAGCCAAAAATTTCATACCATATACGTTATACGGCGCTTGAGCTCTTTTTCCATTGGGGAAATCAGTTTTGGGGACAGTCCCGCCAGATGTATAGCCAGATTTTAGTATTTTCTGTTTCTGATAGTCTTTTTCCAAGTCGCCGGCTTCATCTTCTGCTATAGTACCTTGACATTCTTCTGTATTACCATAAAAAGTAAAGTAGTTGGCCGCACTTGCCGATACCACATAAAATACTCTATATCCCAGCCTTGAAATCACGAGCAGCGCTGAATTCTTACCCGACCCATTATCCCCAACAAATATGTTATAATGGACTGTTGGAAATTTGTCTTGAAAATAACTAAAGATAATATCGGCAGCTATAACTACTAGATAATGTTCATCTACATTGACATATTTCTGCAGCTCCGATTTGACTTGTTGATATAATGAGTCGAATGTTTCTCGTCTTGCTTGTTCAATATACATCTGCAGTTCTTGAAGAGATGCAAACACGTATGGAAGTGGATTCTGTGAATCCAGATTATCTTTTGGATAAAGAATCTTATCAGATCTGTCTATTTTATCGACAATTCTTGGATTGCCATTTTCATCTAGGTATACAAAAGCAGATTGTCCGCTGTCGGCAAATAATATTGCTTCATGTAATGGTAGTAAACCATTTGCTGTGTACTTGTGAATGATACAAGATTCTTTCTGTTTACTCATGGTGGATGCGGCATTTTGATCTGGATTATCAGTTTCCAGTACTATTTCGTAGTTTGTCTGTATAACGTCTTCTAGCATCACAATATGCTCTAGAGAAATTCCATTCGCTTTAAGTGACTTTATGATTTTAGTCATAGTGGAGGTCCAATCTATCTTGTTCACAGCGGGGATTGTAAAGACAAGATTCTTCTGTTTGTATTTGTGATTTAAAGATAGTATTAGAGAATTAGTTCTCTTATCTTTTACAAATCTAGTTACGATCTCTTCTTGCTTTAAGTCATCGCTTAACTCAAGTGGAATACAATGTGAATTTTCGGTTCTATCATAGCCCATAATTAGTTCACTTTTGAATATGTTCGATGTTTCGCTTTGCCATCACTACGACTATTTCATCTTTAACAACTTTCACCGGATCATTACCAAAGATATCGTACTCACGGCTTTCGCTCCGTAGATACCCATTTGCTTCATTTAATGGGACTATCTTGATCTCGATGATGTTATTGTTTTTCGAATTCTTGTTTTCAGAAAATGTTTTTACATCTTCGAGATTTCTTCTAAATACAAGCCACTTTCCATCATAGTCTTTGACTGTATATCTGAAACCAGCTATTGTTATTGTGAATTTATCTTCTTGCCGTAGCTGCGATCTAATGCTTTCTTGTACTTGATTCAAATCACAGAATTCACTGGCGTTTTGTGACGCTTTCCATGGAGACTGATTATAATCGGTCAAAACTTCTCACCTCGCTATTCTTCACGGAATTTAGCGACACAATCATCGCACAGCTCCAATTTGACCATACCAATACCATCTACTTCTTCTTCTATGCTGTTTGTTGCTTCGCTAAAACATCCGAATCCGTCACAAATACTTTTATTGGTTCCAAATGTAATATTATTGTGGTCCATGAGTAATCACCGTTGGTCCATATTCACTTGATTGAAGGTTTGTAGATCTGCGATCAAGTGAATTCCACTCTTTTTTCTTTATTCGTACACTCTTGACCTCTTGTTCTGCATAGCTTTTCTAAAGCTCTCTGTATGTATCTGCTTCGTGGAATATCCCCACGTCTTGCATCTATTGTATATACCATCTCTTCTGACAAAGAGATGCCGATTGGAATTCTATGTTCCATAATATAATTAATATATTAAACATTAGAAAAAGTATGAACGGAGCAGTGCTACGGATGAACAGCAAGACCAGCAAACAATATGATGAAGAAATGGATTACTTTATTATCAAATCTCTTGACGAAAAAAATGCTGGGTATAATGAACTGTTTAGACTTGTTAAAGAAAAATACAACCGGCATATTTCAGATGATACATTTGATCGCCATATAACGCACTTGAAAATATCCGGTTGGATTGACAAAGATACAAAGTTTACACCATTTTATTTGACTGAAAAATGCAAGCAACAACTTAAACTCGGGACGTTGAAACTCGTTTCTCCAGTACCAAAATTGAATGAATCAATATCACTATCCGCTCAACTCGCCATCAAGCGAATCAATGTGTATATTTTACTACTCTTATTCAGATCAGGTTCAAGTTACGAATTTGCAAAAGTGGAAGAACTTGAATATTTCTTATTCAGACTCGGCCTATCTAAGAATTCTCTTGTAATGAAATCACCGCACGGTCCATTACACAAATCAAAAAACGAAGTGTATAGTATGGCGGTATTTGAGCCCGAAGATGGCAGATTTTCTGTGCACGAGAGAAGATATGTGTCTTCGCCCCGTAGATTAAGAGATAGTATTTCTTTTATTTGCAACATTAAAGGTGTAAAATTTCCATTAACGAGATATAGATCAGAACCATTCCGGAAAATGGGTGTAACACAAGATGAAATAATGAACTCGTTATCGTTATTAACCAATGGAGGCATCTTGCAAGAACCAACTGTATATTTAGGCGATAATATCTATCTAGCTGCCGATTTACAACTGTATGATTTATTGTCTGTATATGCTTATTTGTACGAAATAAGCAGATCGACGCTGAAGAAGCTCTGGAAACTACGCAAACCCATACCGGAAGAAATACAATGGCTGAAGAGAATAGAAGGTGATTCAGAAGTAACGAGGCTCATTGCTAGATCGCAAGAGTATAGAAGAAGGATAGATGGTACATACTACCGTAGAGTAGAACTAATCAGAGACCTGATAAAGAAGACTAGTGAAACAGAAACAAAAGAACTGACGACGAAAGAGAAAAAAGACCTGAAAAAACACCGAGAATGGAAAGAAGACCAAGAGACTAGTGAAACAGGTACAAAAGAACTGACGACGATGAAAGAATGGATAGAGAAAGAATACAAAGAGACTCTATCCAATCCGCGATATCATTTTATTATTCGTGAAATAGAGAAGATCGCTTTCCCGGATTGGTTTCAAAGAATTAGAATGAAACTTAGCTAAACTTATTACATAGAAAGACTTTTGCCAGCCAGCACTTCTGGCTTTATATTTACTAGCTTTGGATTCTCGTTGCAGAAACAAGGGTTTCTAAATATAGATGTCTTGTTCTACTGGGATTTCTTATGACTTCAATTATATCTAGTTCATTCTCTTTTTCTATTTCAGTAATTTTGTGTCCAGTAGCAATTGCACGATCTGCAATATGATTTGGAATATTTTGTAATTTAATCTTAAATTCAGTGTCTGATACTAGGTTATCGTCTTTCCTCTTCATTGTATAAAATGCTTACAAGGTCATCATTATTATTTTGGATAGCCATAGACAGGAAGGGAGAGGGAGGTGAGTGATTACCGTAATGTACCGAACTCAGTCGTCACTTTTAACTTAAAAGATCTGAACTAAAATTATTTTATTTTGGGGCATAAATTTGTTTTTTCACAAACCTGACATATTAAAGACAATAGAAATGGACGTAATCCAGATTATTTAATATAGGCATTCCTACACAGAATGTTAGACATATTGTCTTGCCAAGAAAATTACTAATTGTTGGAGTTGGGCCTGGGTCCCCACAATATATGACAGGTATTGCTATAGACGCCATTAACAAATCTAGGTATATAGTGGGATACAAATATACTTTAGATATTATAGAAAATATAATCGATGGAACCAAGCAGGAAGTTTATCAAGTAACTATGGAGAACCAAGAATCAATATATCAAGCTGTATATAAAAAAATGGAAGATGGAGAATATTGTGCGGTACCCTTCACAGGAGATGCCAATTTTTCTGAATCAGAGGTTATTGATCGATTACTAGAGATTTTTGGAGATGATAATGTAGAAGTTATTCCTGGTATAAGCTCCATTCAGGTTGCATCCGCTAAATCAAAGATACCATTAGATAAGACACATGTACTCTCATTTCACATTTCAGATGATATAGAAAAGAAGAAAGAAGAACTTATCAACGCAATATTAGATGAAAAAAGTGTGATTATGCTTCCTCGTCCTTGGCCTAATGATCCTTCAAGAAATTTTATGCAATCAGATATAGCCAAATTTCTTAGGCTCAATGGAATTGACACTTCACTCCTCAAAGTATGGATCTTTGAATGTCTTACACACCACAATAAAGAGACTGTTTTCAGGGGCAAAGTTATTGATCTAGAAGGAATGAGCTTCAATCCCCTGTCTGTAATGGTAATCGATCAAAATCGACGACAATCGTACCGAAAATTTATCCCACAAGAACAAAAGCAAAAAATGTAGCTCTCAGAAGAAACAGTCTAAAAGATTGATAGTTAATAGTAATAATAATAATAATAAAAATCCATTTCGTGATACATTCTTAGAGGAAGAAAGATCTGTACTTCAATTGCATTTTTCGAATACCGACAAGAACATTTTTGCCATCACTACCCCTAAGCAAGTTGATAGAGGAGCACTGATGTCCAGATACTCTAGAACAGACAAGACAATGAGACGAGTATTTTTAGACGAATTTATACATAATCCGAATAGAGGCAAAGATTTCTATAATAAGGTGTTATTGGAATATGGTGATGACTCTGTAGCTGAATTAGGTGAAGCTCAAATTGCAATGGAGTGGATTTCAAATATAGCAGCCAAGAAACTCGAGGATCAGAGGATTGGACTATCTTATCTTGAAAAATCATCTCGATATGTAGCGTTGGATCAAAAGATCGGTGGAAAATACAAATATTGTCGTGAGGAGTTTATTATGTCGTCTAGATTCGCAGATGCATACGTACAGGCATGTGATTATGCCTTTGATTTGTATAGTAAAAATATTGGTTTGATGCAAAAATTTCTTGGGGACATAGAATCTATAGAAAAATATCACTTCTACGATTCAATTACAAAACGCGATATTTCTTACGTTAGGTTAAGAGATGGTAAAGACATAGAATCTGCAAACAAAATTTACAGATCAAC
>JBKPHJ010000359.1:0-4400 GCA_046729835.1 Thermoproteota archaeon | reverse complement strand
CGATATCGCAGATTAATCCACTTGCAATACAGGTAATGAATGAAATTGGAATAGACATATCCAATCAAAAGTCTAAAGACCTCACTGAAGACATGATTAGAAATTCAGATTCCAATTAAGATAAGATTATCAATATGGGATACATGGATAAAGACTTCTGCCCCTACATTGTTTATCCCAAAAATAATCGAGTGGGGGATAGAAGATCCGAAAGGCAAACCAATCGAAAAAGTAAGAGATTAGAGATGAGGCCCAATTTTTGAAGCTGGTATGGAGTAAAACTCACCTTTAAACTCGACCACCTCATCAGTCCAAATACGCTTTAACAATTGCAAATATTCGTTAGCTCTTTCTCCTCTGTTTTTGTAAGGTACGCCGGAAACATCATACTCGTCTTTTGACTATCCAATTCCTAGACCGGCAATAGCCCGCCCGTGCGAAAGTAAATCGAGTGTTGCAAATCGCCTGGCCAATACCACAGGATTATGAAACAGCATATCAATTATACAAGTTCCTAAAGAAATTTGATTTGTATTCCCTGCCCCGGTAAAACATCCTCTCTACCAAGACAAAATATCAAAAACATCTTCTCTCTCTAATGCAGTACTATAGAGTTTGGTGTTATCGGGGTAACGATTACATTATTGACATTTGGTGCTTTAACAATAGATCCATTATTAGTTGTGGCGACTGGAGAAGTTGAAGACAATGAGGAGAATCGAAATGTTGATAATAGTATTAGTAATGGCAAGAAACAGAGTCGTCCTAATCCCTGAATAAACAATAATAAGCCTAATTTACAAATCCTAGACGTAGCTTACAATACCTTAATTCAGTGCATATGTTAGTGTAATCATGTTAGGTCCAGATTTGGGTCAAGAACATGGTCGTATTATTGGTCAACGAGTGCTTGATGCTGAAGGTCCAAAAATAGAAAGCACGTTCTCTGCTGAAGGGACATATAGACTTATAGCTGTCACCGATTTGGGAACCTATTGGACAATTCCAAAAACAGGTGGTGCATTGTATGGAGAAGGACAGGGTCTCTTAACAACTATAGACGGACAAATTGCGACGTGGACTGCGCGAGGACTTGGGCGTTTTACTGCTCCAAGAACAATATGGTTTCGTGGCTCTACTTTCTACCAAACTGATTCTACAGGAAGCCTTGCATTTATTAATAATCTTATGGCAGTCTTTGAATTTGAAGTAAACGACGTTGGTAATACTTCGGCTAGAAATTGGGAATGGATATATTAATTAATTGACTGGACCGGCTTCATCTGACCGATGATCTTACTGGCAGGGCTCCTATAGTGTAGACGCCGCAATTTTCTTTTGTAATTATACATGGTGTTGCAAAAATATATTATTATAAACAGGAGCTATTCAAGTGGGCTACAAAAATAGCAAGGCGGTATATGGGAATGTAGAAGCATGATGCTATAATTGTTACTTCCAGAAAAGAAATATTTGATATGAATATAACATGATAATAGCAACATGAAAAGCGAACAACAGCAAGTTGCGGTAGTAACTGGGAGTTCATCTGGGATAGGATTTGAAACTTCCCTCCTACTTGCTCGAAATGGGATTCATACATATGCTACCATGCGTAATCAAAGTAAATCAGAGGAGATCCTTACCTACGCAAGAAAAGATAATCTCCCTTTGAAAACATTGCACTTAGATGTAACTAATGAAAAGTCAATTTTAGAAGCTATAAAAAAGATAATTGCCGAAAAAGGTAGAATTGACATCCTCGTTAACAATTCTGGATACTTACTGTTAGGACCATTGGAGCAACTTCAAATAAATGAGATTAAGGAAGAGTTTGAAACTAATTTCTTCGGGATAATAAAACTCATCCAAAGTGTATTACCCACAATGAGAAAACAGAGGTATGGAAGGATAATAAATATAAGTTCACTTGCTGGCAGGATCGGATTTCCTTTGTCGTCTGCCTATGTCAGTTCCAAATTTGCACTGGAGGGGCTTACAGAATCTTTGGGATATGAAATTCAAAACTTTGGGATACATGTTATACTCATAGAACCTGGAGTAATAAGGACCAATTTTTTAAACAGTATGAAATTGGGTAAAAATGTAATTATACCACAAAATGATAGCAATATTAATTCACCATATACAGAAATGATCCAGAAGAGGGTTTCTGCATTTAAACCAAGATTCGAAAAGGGTTCGTCGCCTATTGAAGTAGCAGAAGTAGTATTAGAGGCAGCTACGTCCCAAGATCCCAAACTAAGATATCTCGTTGGAAATGATGCGATGAATATGATGGAGAAGAGAAAGGATACAGCTGATGAGGAATTTGGTAGATTGGTAATGAATAGTGTTTTAGGCAGGGATTCCTAACTGACATTAACCTTAATAATTTATCCAACAGCTCTGACTATATAGAGAGCCTGTCAAGTTAGTGTTAGTCTAAGTTCTCCATGGGGCTGCCCATAAATCTTGGCTAAATGGAATTCGAAAGACGATGAAATCTGTTTTTTTTAGCTTATCTGCATGCGGCGTCCATGAATAATTCTAATGCTTTTATATCAAGTGGATCCTGAAATGCAAGCAAGAACTGATCTACTCCTGCATCTGTATACTGCTTAAGCCTTTCTCTTATTTTTTCAGATGTTCCAACGAGCCCATGTTTAAGCATCTGATTAGCCACAGCCGACCCTCTCTCCATAGCGAATAGTTTTTTCTTGTACTCTAAATCTGATTCAGATTCAGAGATAATAACATCTAATTCAATTGATTTAGCTATTCTTCTTCTATCTCCATTTAGATTGATCTCTTTACATATGCTTTCAAACCTTTCATTTAGAGTAGTAAATTGTTCTGGAGTCAGATAAGAGCACTCCCAAACGTGAGCATACTTTGCAGCTATTCTCATAGTATTATCTTTTTTTGCTGCTACTGTTATCGGAATAGTGCTATGCTGCTGCGTATGTTTTGTTAATCTTGCATCTTTTACTTTAAAATGGTTGCCTTCAAATGTAGATGAAGGCTTACTCCATAACATTAACAGTAGTTGTATCCCTTCGTCAAGTAATGCTACTCTTTCACCATTATTTGGATAATCTATATCATAAGGATGCCACCATTGCGAAGCCCATTGGAGTGTTGCACCCGCACCTGTTCGAAACTCAAGTCTTTTATTAGAAATCTCTTCCATTGTCAAAGCTTGCTTTGCTAATAGAGAGATGTTCCTGTACTGAGGGAACAAATATGTTATAACAGGTCCTAGTTTAATCATCTGAGTTACCGCGGATAAATTAGAAATTATGGTCCAACAATCTAAATCTATATCTGCTAAAGATTCACCATAGTAAAACCCGTAATACCCTAACTTTTCAGCCAACAAGCATATTTCTTTTATTTTGCTATATTCAGTTCCCCATATCTCAAGACAAAAATGAGGATCTATCAATATTCGACCGTTACTCATTGATTGTTAGATTATGCGAACCATAGATTAAATATTTTGATTATTTAATCAGTCAATTTGGATTCATATCGGATGAATGTTGGATCAACCATGTTAAATCACAGATATCGTTCTGCAATAACTTTTTGTATTATTCAAACCCATACATCAAAGATACCTGAATATCATACATTTGTGAAGGTTGAACTAATAATGCTGCTGTTCTTATGATTGAGCATCCGAGTTATCTATAAAATAAGTGATTGGCTCTTGATTTAGTTATACTGACGCTAATTTGTAGGTAAGCATAATGGGAATATTTGCTTATGTGTACCTATTGACAATCGGACAATTGTTTGTAAGTATGTCCGGTTGACACTTACTACTACGTACTGTTGCTTTAACCACCCAGTAGGAATGCCAGCTAAAGATAATACGCTTCAGCCTGCCTTCTGGATGATGAGAATAATGTAAGCCGCCTGCCTCTGAAAGCAATTGTACTATCTAGCTTGCCGCACAAAGGAGTTCAAAAGCCTCTATCAATACATTAAGATGAATGCTTTTCTTTGCATGTACCAATTACCAAAAATCTGAATAGATAGTTTCAGCAATGTATTATTATACTCTGCTAGAATTGTTTGACAAAAATAAACTTTTGGTGGTGAAAAAGTCACTTGTAATAATAATATTAGTATCGATAAATATTTTCATTGCTATTTCGCCCAGATCAGCATCAGGACAAGAGGATCAAGACAAGAATCTAGCTTTCGTAAAGGATTTGAACCCATCATCTTATTCTAAGGTTGTAGAAGATTGCAGACTCTTATTCGTGAAATAGCGTCTGCAGTTAGGGAAGTGGGAAATACTATAATGTCTAATTCTTCCTTATGTTCTATAATAGATGATATAGATAGATGTGATTCAGTAGCTCTGTCCCTTACCAGTTATCTTAGTG
>JBKPHJ010000358.1:0-6950 GCA_046729835.1 Thermoproteota archaeon | reverse complement strand
CAGGAAACATGGTTTTTAACAGACCGACTTCTCTTCCCTGATTATTGACTGGGATGAGCAAAAATTTCATTTTTCTTGACCTATTGATCGCCGGCCCGAACATAGGGTGAATGCATAAGCATCTAAAGTCTTTCTTAGCACTTCTCAAGACCTTGAATATATTTTTCTTCAATGATGAAATCTCACATAGGATAGCTCTTCGTCGTTTCATAGACGCTAGACATTTCCTAACGACAGGCACAACACTTTCGATTGGTACACAGACAATAACTAAATCCGCATCTCGCACGCATGTCTGTATGCTTTCGCATTCACGGATATTCTTTGAAATCTTGGGTGAAATCTTATTTGTATCAAATACAAATATGTTTGCAGTATCCCTTTTAGCAAAGTAGTACGTAAACCATCTTCCCATCCTACCGGCAGCTCCTATAACCGCGATATTCCTTATAGGGGAGCTTGCTATTTGCGATCTAGCAGACAATTTTCTAATATATCCATTGCTTCGGTGATAATATCAGTAGGCTGTGTTGCAGAAATTCTAAAAAACTTGTTATATGAGCTCCCAAATGCACTTCCTGGTGCTACAGCAACCCCCCTTTCTAGCAAATCACTTACCAGGGCTAGGTCATCTAGTTGTATTCTATTAATCCTAGGAAATACGTACATAGCACCACCTGGAGCTATGAATTCGACATCCATGCTATTCAATCTGCCTTCTAGAGTACGGAGGCGGTTTCTGGTCTCTAGAATATTGGCTTCGTAGTCCGTTTCGAGCGCATTTAAAGCGCAGTATTGTAGGGGCTCTGCAACGCTCGTTAAAGCAAATGCCTGTAATTTTGCCAGTTGTTGGATTATCGTCTTACCTGAAAGAACATATCCGAGTCTAAACCCCGTCATTGCATACGTCTTCGAGAAGGAATCAATAATAATTGATTTGTCATAGTTGTATTCGGCAATACTTCGGAACTTGCAAAAGCAATATTTAGAATAGACCTCATCACTTAATAGGTAAAGTCCTTTGTCCCTTACTAAGGACAGGATTCTCTCAGTTAATTTCTCATCCAATATCTTGCCGGTAGGATTGTTCGGGTAATTAAGAACGATCATTTTCGTGGAATCGTTTATGGCATTCTCTATCTCTTCAAGATCTGGAGACCAGCTATTTTCAAGAGTTGTTTTGACTGTTTTAACTTTGATGGAATTTAAAATCGCACAGTCGGAGTATGCGGGCCACGATGGTTCTATGATCACGATTTCTTCTCCTGGTTTAACCAATGTCGAAATGGACGCATAAACGCCAAATCTTCCACCTGGAGTGACCATCACCTCATCCTTATTGAAGCCATGTACTTCTGCTAGTTTCTCCCGTAATCTCTCGATTCCCCTTGCATCAGTATAATGATGATATCCTGAATCTATAGCTTTTACAAATGCCACTTTGGCAATCGATGGTGGTCCAAAGTCAGGTTCTCCAATTTCTAGATGAATCATCTTTTTTCCAGAAGATTCCAATTTTCGCGCCTTCATGAGAATATCCATATGGGAGCTTCTGGGCCCATCTGTTTTCTGTTTGTTCTGAAGGTCCACTGACTCAATTAGCAAGAGATTAAGCAATCTCGCTGAGTATAAATGATCCAACCCGATCTGATTAGCGGTGTCCAAGACAGATCTCCTTATCTCACGTTCAACCCTGTCGTCTGTGACTTCTATCCCCAGCTTTGTCTTGATTTCGCCGATCTTTTGGGCTAGTTCCATGCGATCCTTGATCTTCTGAAAAATCTCACCTGTTATGGCCTGCATTTGAAAACGTAGACGTGCTAGCTCTTCATTTTCAGCTTCCCTGTCAGCTATGTTGTTTCACCCCTAAATGCGATGCTGATATCAAACCATGTCTCAAGGCATGATCGGCAAGTACTAATGACACTACAGCCTCAACGACTGGTGGCGCTCTTGGAACCACGCATGGATCGTGCCTACCTGGTACCTTCAGTTTGGCCTGGGATCCGTCGGATAGGTCCAGAGTCTCCTGAATTTGAGCTATTGATGAGGGCGGCTTAAATCCAATTCTTACGGCCAGTGGCATTCCAGTAGAGAGTCCACCTAGAATTCCCCCGGAGTTATTGCTTCTCGTGATCACGGTTCCCTTCTCCAATAAATACGGATCATTGTTCTCTGAACCATGGACTAAACATCCTTGAAAGCCCGATCCGAATTCGACCGCCTTCACTGAAGGGATTCCAAAAAGTGCCCTACTAAGATCAGATTCTAGTGAGCTAAAGAGCGGCTCTCCCAATCCAACAGGAAGTGGACTGGTAATACATTCGATTATACCTCCTACTGAATCACCTTTTTTCTTCGCAGCTAGAATAGCCTCTTTCATTTTCTTGGCTGCCGATCCATCAGGGCATCTGACTTCGTTCGTATACCGATATTTGATTGCGGAATTCAGATCGATCTTTCGGGATCTTACTTTTCCTATAGCTATCGCATACGCCACAATATCAATTCCTAGGGTCTCCTTCAGCAATCGCTCGGCAACTGCGCCAGCCATCACAAAAGTTGCAGTTAAGCGTCCAGAAAAACGTCCACCCCCGCGATAATCGGCGAATCCCCCGTACTTTACTAAAGATGGATAGTCAGAGTGTCCGGGCCTTGGAATTGTCCTGATCAGGTCATACGGTCGTGAATCCTTATCCTTGTTCCATATAAGCATACAGATCGGCCCCCCGTTCGTATATCCTTGAAAAACCCCAGAAAGTATTTCGACCTTGTCATCTTCTCTTCTCTGGGTAGTTACGATTGACTGTCCTGGTTTGCGTAGATCTAGTTTTTTCTGAATAAAAGATTCGTCCAATTGAAGCCCTGCTGGGCAACCGTCTACGACTATACCAACGCAACGACCATGACTTTCTCCAAAATTCATGGCTATCAACCGCTCTCCTATTATATTGCCGAGCATGACCGAATTAGCTCCATTCAATACTCACAAGTATATAATGTATATCGGGATTTTCTTACGTCTTGAGATCTGAGTCAGCAATGAGACGTTTAATATTGTCTGTTAGGATTCTTAGTCAGCACAGCTCGAGATGTTTGCGCCCAATTTTGCTATATCATTTAAAAAACTGGGATATGAAACGTCCACTGATTCAGCGCCAGTTAAGGTAGAATGCTGGGTTAGCAGTGAAGCAATAGATAGGGCCATGAACAAACGATGGTCACCGAACGAATCCAATGAAGCATTCCTGAGATAGGATGGAGATGTAATTGTTATCGTATCCGTACTCTCCTCTACCACAGCCCCAAGCTTACGTAGCTCCGTAGAGATATTTTTAACTCTATCTGTTTCTTTAAATCTAACATGCGAGACTCCTTTCAACGTCACTGTGTTCTTTGCCTTTAATGCTAGAATCGATACCACTGGCATGAGATCGGGACTATCATGCAAATCGAACTCTCCGCCACCAAGTTTCTCCGATCCCTCGATGACTACTTCTCCCTTGAGTTTGTCTACAGTGATCTTTCCGTTCATCTGGTTTATGATATCAATTATTTTCGAATCGCCCTGAGGCAGATCAAAACTCAATCCTGATAGTTTGACCTTGTCATTACCTGTCAGGACCCCAGCTGCCATTAGCATTGACGCAGATGAAAGATCGGAGGGCACATGGAAAGTACAGCAGGCGTAGGACCCGCTCTTTATCCTTAGATGTCGCAGATTACGGTCCTTTTCAACTTTACCACCAAATCTTTCCATTGTAGCTATAGTCGAGTCGATATAGGGCCGGGAAACTTGATCCCCTTCTATCTCAACGAATATATCTGTGCGGGCTCGGACAGCAGCAATGAGTATTGAAGATATGAACTGGCTTGAAATGGAACCATTTATAGTAACATTGCCTCCCTGTAACCCTCCACCTTTTACAACGATCGGAGCTGTACCATTTAATTTGGTTGAGAAGCAGTCTACGCCTAAATGGTTGAGTGCCTCAAGGAGAGGGCCCATAGGACGGGTTCTCAAACTGCAATCCCCTGTCAATACGGCGTAACCCGATTCAATAAGGGAACAGGTCGATGTGGCTACTCTGAGAGTTGTTCCTGAATTTCCCGAGTCGATAACGCTTTCTGGAACTGTCAGCGGCGTTCCCGTTATCATCAAAGAAGAATCCTGATGTAGAATCTTTATACCCAAGGCTCGACAGGCATTTATAGACGATAGAGTGTCTCTTGAAATAAGTGGGTCACTTATCCGAGACTCTCCCTCTGACAGGGCTGCTAGAAAAACAGCTCTGTGAGTATAGCTCTTACTTGAGGGTGATCTTGCCGTTCCACTCAGCCCTGATCTATGAATCGATACTTTAACCATCGAGGTCTTCTACTGATGCCTTTTGGTTGTTAACCTTGGATATTAATACCTGGCCCTCGTAACTTGATAGGGAGGATTCGAGCGATTTGAGATGCTTGGAATTTGTTACAGCAACCACCGATGGGCCGTTCCCAGATATACCAGCGGATAGAGCATGTTCTTTCAAAGCAGATATCACCGGAGTATAATCATTGCCCAACAAAGCTGCTACTGTGATTCCGTTTAGCTTCATGGCCTTCCAATAATCTCGCTCCGATGCCATCCTGAATGCCAGGTTGAAGATCTCAGGCGTCAGGTAAAGATTGAATAGGTTTCCTCTGGTTATACGTGCTGGAAGCAGGATTGCCGCAAAAAGGTCATCTGGAGCAGGTTCTCTACTAATGAGTTTTCTTGAAAGATTGTCGGTAACTACGAACCCTCCGAAGTAACAGGCAGCAGAGTCATCAAACGCTCCTGTCAATGATACACCGGCCTCAATCGAAGAGTCTGCAGCCTGGTTTAATATTTTGATATCATCAATCCCATCATCATCATCATTATCATCAAGCAATTTCTGACATGCAAGTGCTACTGCATTCGATACTGCACTGGAACTCTTTAATCCGAATCCTACAGGGATCTCTGAGGAAATCTTGATCCTTATTGCATTTTCCGCTAGTACTGTCTTTGGTAACGTTCTTCTGATTAGAACCCTGATTAACCTCTCGCCTTGCTTCGAATCCAGATAGATGCCCTTTCCAGAGCTAATTGACAAGTCCACGTTCACTTTCAGGGAAATGCCCAAAGCAGATCCTTTACCTGAAGCAATAGCATTTACAATGGATACAGCACCATGCATTGTTGATCGTATCGATTTTTTCATTTTGGCTCTTGAAAAATTCCAAACAACGCTTTTTTCATCGCCTGCATCGGGGCTTTCAAGCCTGTCCAAATCTCGAATGCTCGAGCCCCCTGTTCCAGTAACATTTCGTATCCGTAGATGACAACTGCTCCTTTTTCTCGAGCATTCTCGATGAGCTTAGTCATAATAGGTCTGTAGACTAGATCATAGACTATGCAGTCACTGCTGATGTCTTCAGTATCCAAAAGTGACTCGTTTGATTGCAATCCTATAGAGGTTGCGTTTATTATGAGGTCAAAGTCTCTGGCCATATTTTTTGCATCTTCCAAATTTGCAGTTGAACACTTCAAACCATTTCTGTGAGCAATGGCAGCTAATTCTGAACAACTACCTAGTGTTCTGTTGGCAATAACTAGTTTGTAGATATCTCCAAAATTAGATAAGGCAGCAACTACAGCTCTAGCTGAACCGCCAGCACCAAAAAGAAGCACGGACTTTTCACAAAGATCTATCCCACGGTCCAAGAGCGGTTGTATAAACCCCTGAACATCAGTATTATAACCCTTGAATCTGCCATCTAGATTCACGACCGTATTAACAGCGCCCACACTATTTGCTAAGCCGTCCACTTCTTCTAGGTATCCTAATACTTTTGTCTTGTGTGGAATGGTGACATTGAATCCAGCTACCTTGACGGCTCGTAATGACGCAATTGAGGTCTCTAGCTCATTTGACGTGACCCTATATGCTATGTACACATAATCCAAATCCAGTGACTTGAACGCCGCGTTATGCATTGCGGGGGAGAGCGAATGACTTACAGGATCTCCGATTATGCAATACGTCTTCATAACATCAATCACCACGGAGAGAAAAGACTTTGTCAATTCTATTGTATAATCTTTTCATTTGCTCTATCGTCATCTGACCCGGAGCTACAGGCTGGTCAATTGATGCATATGTGAAGGGACAGTTCGGTGCTAAAGCACAGAGGACCCTTGAAATTACTCCAATTGCACCCATGCAAAATGCTACAAGGCTCCCGGATCTATCCGAGCTCTCGTAAAGATCCAATACCTTCAATACGTCTTCAAACGAATTAGCCATCGTAACCAACTTATTGTTCTTGCTATAAGACCGCATCTTGACCATCAATTCAAACATCTCACTCGTAGACGGAGTAAATTCAAAGTCATGCCACGAGACGAGCATCGGAACAAGAAGTGAATTCATCATGAATCCGACCTCTGGATTTTCTTCTAACGTTTCAAGCTCAATATCGATCATCATCGGTATTTCACGACCTAGGTCCCTCAAATGGTTCAACCGTTCCATTCCGGAACCCTCAAAATTCCCTCCTTGACTAGTCCTTCTTAAGGTATAGATACATTTATCTTTGAATGGCCTAGCTGCTTTGACGGCCTCGGCGAAGTTACGAGGTTCGACATAATCGAACCTTATTTCAAGGAAATCAGCTCCCAGCTGAAATGCTCTGGTTACATTCTTACGGAATTCACCAGACGATACTGGGATTATTGATCCACAGATCTTCATTATACAAAACGTAGATTCTCTTTGACTTATATTTCTGACAAGGAATCCTACAAAAGGAAGCCCTTAAACTTCCCGATATTTTTCTTACTCGTCCTCCTGTCGGCTTATTGTAAACCTAGAAGCGCGAAGAATCCTATCTGAATCACCCTGAGACACAGTGAGACTGAATCTTCTTCCATCTAGGGA
>JBKPHJ010000357.1:0-1112 GCA_046729835.1 Thermoproteota archaeon | reverse complement strand
AACATGCACCGTCTTCCTTTTTATTGAATAAAGTACTGTTTTTGCCGTCAGCATATCCGACATCGTAACAGTGTCTTTTATTCTCTTCGTGTAGACCTGCATGCTCTAGATCTTCTGGACGGTTTTTGAAATACTGACATTCATTTGGCATATATCCAGCATCCTTACAAGCGACTTTCCATGCTGAATTATATTCATCATCTGCAAGAATTACACACTCAATGGCTCTATCTTTATCATATTTTCCAGCAAATCCAGCATCATATCCATCTACCCAACAATATGCACCTTCTTCAGTAGCATCACTAGGGTAGTCCATTCTGGGTCCACCAGCGTATACATTAAGTGTTGTCGCTAAGACAAGCAAAGGAATGATTGCCAAAAGTGATTGCTTCATTGCTCTATCACACACCTTGAATCAGGAGGACAGTTTATGATCGTTGTAGTTTGTTCTTGATTGTTGTTTTGGCTCTGGCTCTCGCTTTGTTCATTATCCTGGCTCTGGCTCTGCGCTTGGTTATCAACATCAACATCAGGTGAACTTCTCTGTTGATATGTATTTATTATAACATCATCATTTAGATTTGTATCCACTGTTAGATAGAGCTTTAGTCCTTTACTGCTTGCTTGTAATGCTGTAGTTGGGGTTGATGCTATACTAGAAAGGACCAGTGTAGATACTATTATGATTCCAACTGTAAATATCTTCATACTCTTTATGGTCTCCTCTTATCAATTGCCCTCATTTCATGTGAATACCTTCTTAAATTGCTAGCTATGCTGTCTGATGTATCTGCTATTTTTGCTATAAAAAATTCTTTGTATTTCTCTCCCTGGAACTGGAAACTTATGATTGCTGTACCTTCCCAGGTTGTTAAGGATTTGAACAATTCTACAATAAGAAAAGAAAGCCGATAGCTATTGACTATTAGCGTGTTGATGAGATAATTATTCTCTCGGGAGCGAAATTCCGCCATCTACTTCGAACCTTTTAGTGACTCATATGCTTCGTAGTAGTTTCAGACTTTTTCTGCATCTGTATTTATATCCTTATTGGACCTTCGATTGGAGGTCAAGGATTGAGTCTGACAGGAGTCGCATCTTTATTGATA
>JBKPHJ010000356.1:0-1078 GCA_046729835.1 Thermoproteota archaeon | reverse complement strand
TTTATCATTAAACAGAGTATAGATATCGATATGTCTATTTCTATGTTAGCTCAAGCCTTAATACCTCTGTTGCGGGAACACTTAGGAGAACTTCGCTTCCATTAAATCCTTCTACAAATGACTTTGGTATCTTAAAGACATAGTACCAGTCTATCCCAATTCTGGATCATTTCTGGTACATTACATAATCATAATTAATTATATAAAATGATCTGAAATTAGAAATCTTCATCATGTAAGCATGGGCAGAATGTCTCTTATTATCTTGTTGTGATCTGCATCTACCTCGGTAGTAACCAAGAGCAAATAGTTTTCTTCTAGCGGAAAAGTCATCCTTTTGATTTTCTCATATTCTGCCATCGCATATCTTCCTTTACCCACTTTTGCTGAGAGGGAGCTCCTTAGAGCCCATCTGGCTATGGCCTGCAAATTTGATCTTTTAGTTTCGTCTGGAGATAAAAGATCTGTTATTCCTTCACGCTGTCCACCATATTTTATCTCACCGGAATCATCACATACACCAGCGAATCTTATCTTGGGTTCCAGACCAAGGATGTCCTTGCAAAGCTTATCAAAATCCGTAGTCGTAAGATAATAAATGAACGAATATAATAAATATCTTGTTACACAAATCGGGTAGTATTCTGGGCGAACTGAACTTAATCGAGACTTGTGATTATGTAAGGATGGAAAGTAAAAAGACCTTCCCGGTTTGCATGAAGCTACTTGTTTTCGCTCTATCATAGTTTAGTCTGTTAGAGAAGCGAAAAACACTAGGCATGGACCCCTCATTTCTGAGTATTATGATAGAAAATTGCCGATCTACTAATAAACCCAGATATATTAATCATATTTGTGCAAGGACATTTGCAAGGAAAAATCAGTCTTATTGTGATAGCCCTTACTACGGCCATTGTAGTATTAGCTAGCATATCTACAATAATCACATTCGATGCAACATCACCAGTAAGCCAAAAACTCGCTTTTGCTCAGGGTAACCAACGAATCTTCATCGTCAATGATGCCAGTGAATGAGACTGGAGCCAACTTGACCACAACAACCACAGCAACAACAGTA
>JBKPHJ010000355.1:0-8529 GCA_046729835.1 Thermoproteota archaeon | reverse complement strand
TAACTAAAACTAGAATACCAATGGTGATGATCGGATTGCGGCTGCCATCACCAAAGTCAATGTACGTACCCATACAACGATAATTTAATTTGACTTGCTTTATCTATCATTGCTACACAATGAGAGAGTTCATACATTTGAGTGAGAATTGTTAACCGGTAGATATCCATACTTCTATTTCCATCACAAGGGATCAAAAGTATAGTCAGTACAAATATGGACATTTCCCACAGCATGAAAAAGTATATGAAGCTCTTCCTAAACTACAGATATGTCCGAGCAAATGACGAGATTTCTAGACACACACAAGATCGGCTCTTTCACTGAAGAACAACTTATGAATATGCAGAAATCACCACTAGACGAGTCGAGAGTAAGTCACCTCAATATCATATACAACTACGAAGCGAACATTATGTACTGTCTTCTTGAAGCGCCAAACAAAGAAGCCGTAGAAAAGCATCATGCAAAACTAGGGTCTAACTGTGATTGGATAATAGAAGTCAAGACAACGGCTTAACAGCAACAACTGTTATCTGTCAATTAGTCTTACTCTTCACAACTATTATCACGTCTGAATCCTAGGCGTCTTTTCAGCTATATATCTTAATATAATCTCATTATCTATTTCTTTGATTTTTGCTAACATATTTTTGTTGTAAGTTGATAATGCTCTGAAGCCAACTTAATTTGTTCTAGAAACACATCTGCTGTTAAATTATCATTTAAGCAACTATACATTGTTGGTAACCTCTGCGGCAGGAACGTCGATAGTCACTCCAGCATTTGCACAAGATGGGAACATGACAGGAGGAAATGTCACAGGAGGAAATATGACCGCTTCTGAAACAGGGGGTGGCGGAATGGCAGCTACGCCTCCGGCGATGACACCATAAGTCATGTCCACGTCCATCCACAACTCTTTTCTTTCCATACACAAATATACTTCAGATACATTAGCAAGCATTAACCTTGCCTTTCTGTTGTTTGTCCAACGGTTTAGGCACAATTATTGCTCTCGTTTTCTTGTACCTCTACTAGTGATATAGTACCATTCTCTTTGGTAAATTTGAGAGTATTGCCTAATAAGTTGGATAACACTTGAATTATCCTTTCTTTACTAGCTTAAACGTAAATTGTGGCATTTTCACTAAGCTGTCTTTCTCTTTCGGCCGAAGACGACAATCAATAAGATGATGATATAACTATTGCTTTACTTTTTGCTTTTGCAATTCCTGCAGCTTGCCCTTGAGTATCCTGGATAACTAGAGATAGCATATCTGTTAAGCTGAATTTTTGTTTATGTATCTGTAATATTCGATTTTCGATTCATGAAACATCCAAGAAGTCCTTTGTGAGTCTACTTAGTCTAATAGAATTTCGATATATCGTATCGAGAAATCCTTCCTTCTTATCTGATTGTAGATATTTAGGATCTAAAAAATCGCAGTCGCCTCCAGATATGCTCTTTAGCAAAATGATCATGGCAATGCACCCCTTCGGTTGAAGTCATGCTGGGGTATATTAGTGCGTTTTGATAATTATCGTTAATGTCTAAACATGCTCGTATCGGACTCTTACAACGAAGGAACAGAGCTAAGTCGAGCAAACTTGAAACTGAACCAAAAGTTGAACTATCACATCAAGAAGAAGATGCATTACTTTCTCAACTAGATGTAGAAATTGAATGTCCAAGATGTCATGACATAATGGAGTTATTCTCGAAGTTTGATGATTTATCTTACTTCTGCGGAAGTTGTACCTTAGAACTGAATATCACATAATGCCATGAAGTGATCCACTGCAGACACATTAGTCTGCGTGTAATAACTCAAAAAAGACTAGCGATTCTGTTTTTGCACATGAACCCTGATTTCAGATTCTATGCCATGAATATCGCATAGCTTTTCTCTTAAATCCGAGAATATTTTCCATATGACTAAGTATGTAAGCGTAAGTGTAGCATTGATTGCAATTACGACGATAATGACGATGGTATCTAGTAGTAGTAGTGGTATGAATGCAGTAGCAAAAGTAGACTGTGATGCAAATCCTAATCATCCTTACTGTACTGGAGAAAAAGGAAGAGATGGAGGACCATTCTGCGACTTACCTTCACATCCTGGTAGTTGTTATGATAGAAATGATAATCCTGAAGAGTATTGCACGACATATCCATATGACAGTGATTTCTGTGAATTAATTGAAAATGTTTGCGATGCTGATGGTAGCATAAAACCTGATAACCCATACTGTACTGGAGAGAAAGGAAGAGATGGTTTTGTATTCTGTGATCTCAAGACCAATAGATTAGATAGCTGTTACGATAGATTTGAAAGAACTAGAAAATAAAATCAATGATAAAGTTACCACAGTAATTTTATCATATATTGGCTTTAGTCTCCTATGGTGGTGGTGCAAATCCACTTGTAAAATTTGGTGTAATTGCCATAGCAATTGCATTAGTTTACTTCTTAGTAATTAGGAATCCTAAATTTCAATATCAGTAGATAATATTATTGATAGTTAGACACATTTTTCATAGGTTTGAATAATTAGTTAGCATGGATCTCTCATCTATGTGAACAATCGAAGTACCCTGAGGCTTTTCATCTTTTCGTATCGGCTTTCTGCCCTTTCATTGTCAGTCCACAAATTAATGATTCCTCCTACCAAAATCTGATTATGCGGCACATTAATTGAGGCAGGTCCCTGTTCTTTTTCCTCTGAGTAATGTAATTGTTTGTCCTTACCATTTGGATTGGTAAGGAAATCCTATGTACTGTGTCCATCTAAAATAAATATGATATATCTAACAATAGATGCTCCAGCAAAACCAGCTCTAATGTATTTGTTTACCGCATCCATAGTAAGATCATAGAAGCAAATACACCGTCAGTAACACTGTATAGAATTCTATACCTCTTTCTCTGAACTTATTAACACACCTAGATATACCAAGTCAATGAAGATCGTTGTATGTTAAAACTCTTTATGTTCATGACTATTTTGTAAGAAAGTCAATAACGCCCTGTTAAATTCACTAGGATATTGGTACATTAGCCCATGTCCGGCGTCTCTTGTCTGAACAACCCATGAACCTGGGATTCTACTTGCTACCATTAATGAGTCTTGCAGCGGAGCATCATCTGTTCCAACTATGACCAAGGTAGGCTGGCTAATATTTAATATAGCGTTACAAGTACCTGTCCAATTTCCTACTGCTTGTATTTGTTGTCGTATTATTTGAGCAGCTACTGATTCTTTAGGAATTGGAAAGTAGTTTAAGTAATGTGCATTTGCATTGAACCATTTAGTTGGAAATAAGAAAGGTATGAGTTTCTCTATGCGTTGTTGAGTAGAATCAGAGACGTTACTAATCATCTGTATTATCTCAGGACTTGTGGGTGTTTCATCTTTGCCGCCACAGCCCTGAGGCATATAAAATAAGATTGTTAACCTTGTCTGGATTTGTTAATGTCAATTCTTGGGAGATATATGAACCCATAGACCAACCCAGAACATCAGCCTTGGCTATCTTTAAAGCATCAAGCAGACCCGCTGTGTCATCAGCAAATTGATTGATTGAAAATTGCTTTGTTCCGGTAGTAGTATTTCCTGTTCCCCGATTATCGAACACAATTACAGGATAGTTAGATGAAATTAGCTGCTCCAACAAAAGGGAGCTCCACATGTCCATAGTGGCACCAAGCCCCCTGATTAAAATGAAAATGTTATCCGTATAATAATGTAATAATGTAAAATTGTACGATATAATAATGTAAAATTGTACGATGGTTCAATCATAGATTGGGCTCAGCGTCATAATCCAATAAGATAGCTAGAGGTTACTTCTACCTTCCTCTATAGAAAGCATTTTCAGGTTTCTAACATAAGGAAAGATATCACGCCTTACTGAAACCACATCCTTTAAAATGACTAGAGCTGAATTTTAGGCTAATTTAATATAAAGAGGAGTCATTACTAGTAAGAAACTTATATGTTAAGCCGTCGCTTTGATTTCCGTTATCCAATCACATTTGTACCTTCGTTTTGCATGGTGGATTTCTAAGGCCTGTGCACTCGGTACCTCAAGAAGACAATACATGATGTTTGCGTCGTAGTTATATAAGATATTGACACATTTTACTCCAAATTCATCATGTGGTACCTTCTACATACTCATAAGTTGTTCAGTAAAAGAGCCGATCTTGTGTGTGTATCCAGAAATCTAGTCATCTGCTCTGAAGCAGCTGATGCAACAAGAACAGTGAATTAGAAGTCTCCGAGATTCTAACTTCCCGATACAAAACTCCCACTTGTTTGGCACATCACTATCTTTCAACATTCTTGAAGATATATTACTGTCAAGAAAACAGTCTGAATCAGCAAGCATCACAACAGTAGCAATCGATAACACATAGATAAAGCTAAGAACATCGGTCTGCCAATAAACTCTATGCAAGTACAGCTGCTGCAGACGATTCGCGAGATTGCACAGTAAGTCCACATGTCGTTTGGAGACATTGGAAAAATTATCAGATCGCTAGATGGTCGAGACGATGGTGACGTGAATGACTTAAAAAGCAAGAGCAAAGATACAAAAGCACTATATCTATTCCCAATTGGTAAAACGCCGCTTGACGTAGCAATGGAGTTAGATATGCCAGCAAGTCAAGTGCATGAAATCCAACTAGAGTTCTGGTCACTTAAAAAGCTTCACGAACTTGTGTTTGTATACAATGAAATTAAATACTATTTAACATAACGTTTATGAAGTTATTCCATACGTTGAAACGTGACAAACTGTCGGGTGAAAATACATCTCAAAATTTCTTAGATATGCCAATTATGATTTACCAACTCTGGAAAATAAGATCCAGAATCTGACTGGTGATGTAATAGAGTTAGAATGGAAGAAGAAAGATTTGAATAATACTATAATGTTGCGGAATGCCTAGTATAGTCTAGCTTTATGCCTAAAGCCAATGCTTTTTCATTCTCCGCCGATCCATCAGAACCTTCGATTTCAAATTCTAACCTGTAGCAAAAGATTTCCTCATGCATAACGAGTATTAAGTAATACTAACTTGGACGAGAAGAGAAAGGTTAGTCAAGTTACGTAGAGCGAAGAAAAGTAAAGAATGCTGAATATGACGACAAGACTGTTGAATGTCTGATGAAATATTTTGAATTAGAATGTTACGAAGAGCTGGAAGATTTCTTAAAGAACAGTCATATTCTCATGTTCGACTGTTGATTTCCAGCAGCGATCCACTATTTTTTAAATCATAAAATCGATATGATCCATACCAAAAGCTAATGCAACGGGCATTCAAGCTCTGCAAGTTTACAACAAGATGGATGAGTTTTTATTGAAATCAACTAACTTATATTTGAAAAGCGTCTGACATCTTCCCTTTCCTGGGGTGAAACAGTGTCATACATATCATTATGTGCATACTTTCCTAGATGCTGCTTTCTCTCTTCGTTTGTAGTAAATAACGCCCCGCATACAAAACACTCAAAGTCAGATGGCATCTTGGGAAATTCTTCATTTGTTCTTCTCTGGCCTTGAATACTGTCACTCATTTGTTTTTCTTTTAATTGAATATCTCTCATTCTTCTTATTATTCCTTGTTTTATAATCTGTCTGATATCTATCGTGGTAGATATACGCGGAAACACTATAAAAGATTATTATTTAAGACAAAAACGTGATTGCAGACTAAAATATACAGCCAGTGTAGCAAATACAGATCAGAATTATAACTTTTAGCATAAATAATCATAAAACATATAAACATATATTCGACGGTAATAATTTAAACCGACAGAATCGTAATTACTTTTGTATTTGCTATCAATACGAAATTATTATTATGAGTAGCAATCAATTGATATGTTACTCACTTCATCTTACTGATTTGTATTAGCAAGACCTTGCATTTATTACAAAAAGTAGAATCTTTGAAATCCGTATCACGTAGAGAATTGCTAAAATGCATTACACAACTTCTCGTTTCGCAATGAGATAGTCCAAACATATGCCCTAATTCATGAACAGTTTCTGTGGTTAACCTTTGCTGAAATAAGTCTATGTTAGATGCAAGACCATAGAATTCTTGTCTTAATCTAGGCAGATATACTGTTGCTACTCTTCCCCCTTTGTGAGCCTGTCCAAATAAAAAATTCAATCCATTTGAATATGCGTCAAAATCACATATAGCTAATATTTTTGTATGGCTGGTGGGATTACTTTTCCCTAATATCCATTCAAGTATTCTTTCTGATATCCATTGATTTCTACTGTTATTGAATAAATACGAATCTGCTTTATTGTTTTGGTCTAATATCAATGGATCCAACATATCAATGCTTGATACTATTCCATAAAATGCGTCCTGGAGTTGTTTAACTAGTTCTGTATAAAACTGTGACAAGGTTGCTGCTGTTCTAACATCTTGACTTCTGATTTCTTTGTCAGTGTATAGCCTGTTAGTTTTTAATATTATGGGTAGTATAATGATTTTCGTAAGAAGATGTGTCACTAGCAATGAAAGTGATCTAACAAATTTAAACTATTGTATAAATCGAAGGGATAAAAAACCAAGCATTACAGCAGACCATAGATGGCTTAGATATACTATTAATAGTGAAAGTTCTTTATTATATTCGCGAAAAATTAGCATTTCAAATATTGTCGTGAACAGTACTAATAGTATAGTATATTGAACTCCCGATGTTCCAATATATGGGATTTTAGATAGTAACGGGTAATGGACTGGTAATGCTCGGTGTGTCTAATCTTCTCCAATATCTTCAAGTAAACTCTTGAAACTGCATTTCCATCTCAATTGGATCATTATTATTATCCTTTCTGAGTTCTAATATTCTCGACTTTTCATCATTTGGTCTTTCTCTTATTATTTTATATACTTCAGATTTTTCGGGCGCTCTAGTAGTGACATTTTTGGTTTTGGCATAGAACATTAGAACTTCCTCTTTTTCCTGTTGAAAGCCAGCTCTGGAACAGGTTCAACCGAATCTATTGTGATAACTTCTCATACTAACAGACGAGTGCACTCGAAAAATGATGACTCTATTGTATCCAGATATCTGACTAATGTAGCAGTAGTTAATGAATCAACTGCTCAAAAGTACAATGAAAGATTAAAGAAATTTGGCAAATATACGGTTGATACATATGGCCTAGAAATCCAAAACATTGTCATGGAAATCAAGAAGGCGAAGATAGATCCTTACGATCTCCTTACTGGATATATACTCTTTCTGAAGCATGAAAATAATAATACTATTGCCCCAAATTCATTAAAGAACCATGTTATAACTATCAAGAACTTTCTAGAATATTCAGACATTGATATTAGTCCCAGAAAATTCAAACTAAAGGTAAGATTACCAAAGATAGTTAGGAAGAATAAGGAAGCATTATCTAAGGAAGATGTTGTTGATATTCTAAATGCATGTTCAGATATCCGTTTGAAGACATATGTTATGTTTCTAGCGGCTGGTGGATTCAGGGCAGTAGAAGCATTATCTGTTCGAGTTAAAGATTTGGATCTAGAATCAAAACCAGCTTATGTTTTTGTAGGAGGAGAGTATACTAAAACTAGAGCAGATAGAATTGTGTTTCTTACCGAAGAAGTAACACAACAGCTGAAGTCATGGCTAAGCTACAAATACAGAAAACGAAGAACCTGTTATGATAAGGATGGTAAAACGATCACAGAATACAGAACGCCTTCTAGAGAAGAAACCGATCTAGTGTTTGCCGTCTACCAAACCAAGAGAATGCCGAATCCGGATGGCATATATGATGATATTGCAAAGTCCTTTGCCAAAACACTAGACAGATTGGGTAGAGGAGAAAGAGAAGATAACAATCAAAATAGAAGACGGATAACTCTCCATTCGCTCAGAAGATTCGTAAAGACAACGATATCTGATCTTGGCTATTTTGATTTTTCCGAATATTTTATTGGACATTCGGGTTCAACATATTGGAGAAAGAAAGATTCAGAGAAAGCAGAGATATTTAGGAAGATAGAACCATACCTCACGTTTCTAAATGTGCACCAGCTAGAGAGACAAGGTGCAGACATTCAAAGCAAAATAGAGGAACTAGAAGAGCTGAACCCGTCATTTAGAGAAAGGGACAAGATGAAGGATGATGCCATAGCACATCTCCGATCAATTAATGGCTTTGACAGTTAGAATGCAAGATCTCGAGAGAAGACGACAGTAATAACAGCTTGTGATAAGTTCAAAATGGCAACTAGTTGTGGCCTCAAACCTTCAGCATGAAATATGTAAGCCTTTTACCAACATAAGATTATCATTCATATAGATTCTTCCGCAGAAAATTGGGAGGTGAGCACTCAAGGTCCAAATGGAGAGGGTCCTGTTGATTTTTCGCCTTTTGATATTGTATCCTCCTGAGGTGGTGGACCAGATTCGCCAGTAATTGCAGTACATTACGGCTCTTCATCTACTGTTTCGTCACCA
>JBKPHJ010000354.1:0-28112 GCA_046729835.1 Thermoproteota archaeon | reverse complement strand
GTATAAGAGACAGGGTTATTAGACTGTCCTCATCATTTCTTTTTTTGCATTTACAAAATATAATTACTCTTTTGTATCCTCAAACATCACTCCATTCCTAGATTCATTTGTTTCGACCATCTCTGCAACTTTGTTTTATATAGTATTGACATTTGTCCCCATTTGAACATACATTTTGGTAGAAGTGTTCATCATTCCTCTGTTGTATGTTCATGCATTATGTTAACACCGATCGATATGATGTTGCTTTGATTTTGAAACTACAACTAAGAAGTTGTTACTATTCCTTCAGTCACTTTCGATGTAATCACTTACCAATTTATATACTTACTCTATTATAGCTAGTATAGACATGAAAGCACAAACTGAATTAATTACAAAACGACTTGACTCTATAATTTGTTTCTCAGTTTGGTCAGTTGTATATCTCACGAGTCAAAATTAGGATGCCATGCTTGTCCCCTATATGGGAAAAATATCATTCTATGACCAGCTGGCATGTCAGGATGTTCTTTGATCGAATTTCCTTCTATCCCATTGTCTTCAGGATCTGACAACGTACGTTCTTCTTTCGCAAAGGTTCGCATATCATCTGAATTCTGTTCTGACGATTCTTTTTGCGCAAATGATGACGTGTATATTACATTGTCACTTAAGTTGATAACTGCCTTATTTGTGATGTTCTCAAGCATCTTTTTATAAAGCTCTTCAGCTTCGACTAATATTGGTTCGTCATTTTCTGGTTGTATTGTCGATTGGTTGTAATAAAAAGCATGGAATTTCTGAGGGTCTAATCGCAATAATTCGATAACGGATTGAACGGCCGTTCTCAGCAATTGCCTACGATCTGCTAGAACACATTCAACCTCTCCTTCTATTGCTTGTCTGACTTTGTGATATTCTATGTCTTTATCTTGAAAGTTCTTTATGAAATTCTGGAGTCCTATTTTCTGCAGTTCTAGGATAGCTTTCTGGTCTTCTAACTCTAAAACATTCATTTGAAGTTGATCTGTTCTTTTATTCATCCTTATAATCCCGTCGCATAATCGTTGGTAGTCCTTAGCCGAGTTGCTTTTTTCATTTTCTAACGAATTTATTTCAGTCTTGAGTCTATAATATTCTAATCTAACCCTGGGAAGATTCTCGTTTGCAATCTTGAGAAGCTCTACAATTTCACCATCACCCATTCCCGAATCCTGAGCTAGTTTGACAAGATTAACGTAAGGCCAGGGGTTGTCTTTGATCTGGAGATAAACCTTAGTGAATTCAGTACATCCTAGAAGCATGAAGTATTCTTGATGATAACGTAGTGCTTCTTCAGACTTGAGGCCTAGTATAATAGCCACCTCTAACGGGGTCTTATTTTGAGAGTAAAGTTCAAAGACTCTAGACGATATCGAAGTAGTCTGATCTAGGCCTGCTTTGTTCAAAATAGCCTTGATCGTATTTGGAGACACCCCTGCCTGTTTTGTAATCTCTCTATAAGTTTTCCCTTTTTCAGATAATGCTATGACAAGAGCCTCTTTTTGCTTTCTATCCATTCTTCATCTTATTTGTATCTACAATAATTTAGCTCTTGCTATCTACTGTTGCCATGTGATATTGACATGCTATTTCTTGTAATTCTCTGTACCAGACTGCTATTGAAATGAGCACGATTCATACTTCTAATAAAAATTACCTTTCCCTATCCAAAGCCGCGGGCCGCCTTATAGTGGGATCAAGTAATATGTAATATTACGATCAGAGTCTCAATTCCATCCTTACCTCAGAACCTCACTGATCCTAGTCTAGGACCACTTCTTTTAGTTTTGAGAGTTAACTTTGGTGATACTTCTGATAGAATAGTAGTGAGGGGCTTGGGATTAGTACTAAGTTGACTTATTAGAACTCTACCAAATACTCTTAATCTGTTAATGAAGACATGTGCTATTGTTTTATCAAATTAGCTATCGTTATATTCTTGTCTTCTTGATGCTGATCGATTAGATGTTGCTGGACTATCGCAATTCCCTGTTCGACCAGAGGTCATAACAAACTCGGTATCAAACTTTATCAACACTGTCAGAGATGATTCAAATGAAATATACAAGTTCAGGAAATACTATTCAACAGTATTCAACAAAGATCCGATAAATTAGATCTTACCCATAGGATTTTTACTCTCACAGCGGCAACCGGGCTTGGGAATACACTCAATAGTATAAATATTCCAACTCTCTTTGAGTGTATTTCTTATTCCTTCTATTGTCATATTTTAGTTCCCTTAGTAAGAAGAACTAAAATATTTTCTTGCTCGTCCAAGAGATTCTTCTGCCATGAGGGTGGGGGTGCAGGTAAAATTAGTGAGCAGAGAACATGTTAAATGATGCTTTGAAAGAACCCATATCCTGTTTCGAAATCCACAGCGGCGGTGAAGATGGGGTACGCGAAAATTCTAGCGTTGGAACACCATGTTCCTCACAATTTGGAAAAACCAATACCCTCTGAAATGCGGGTATAACAATTTTGAAAAGTAAGGAACATGTTGTTTATGCCATAAAAATTCCCAGTACCCTATCTCGGTTACTCCGATTGTTCTTGATTGTCAGCGGTCATTTGACTTTGTGCATCTAATGGTGGCAGTGAATTCAATAACTCACCTGCTTTCTCATCTAGTGCTTGCATCTCTAGGTTATCCGCAACTGCTTTGGAGGTACGCATCTCAATTAGAGCATTTTCGTCATGGATCTTTAGTAGCCTGGGAATGCCTCTTTCTATTTCTTCTTCTGTAGGTGCCCAATAATCTAACTCTTCTTCAATCTTTTCTTCCATTGGCTTAACCGCTTTATCTGCAACTTCAGCGCAGTGCTGAAACAATCGCTTAACATTTTCTGGAAGTATATGGAACTTAACTCCAAAGTATTCTGTCGGTAATGTTACTGCACGTGGATATTTGCGAATTGTAAATAAGTGTTGTAACCGATCTAGTATGAAGTCCGAAAACAGATTTGCCCTTACAATTTTTATAATGCTATCTAGCTCTATCCGTTTGGCTTTGGTTGGATCTCGATTTTGTAATAACTCATTTATTGCAGCTTTTTCATCATTAGCTAAATCTTCCTTATCCTCATCGGCGCTAATAACTTCCATTACATCGTCGACATTCAGTCCTGTTAGATACTCGAAATTATCATAAAAGTACTTGTACCTCTCATATCTCTCGAACCGCCTTTGATCTCCGTCACAGATATTGTGATACTTAACAGATAATAGATACTTTCTTGCATATCTTATAAGAGGGGTTATTACATTCATGCCTGGCTGCTGGTTTCTATCTTTGTCCTCTGCCTTTGGATATGGTTCCTCTACGTATTTTTGAAGTTCTTCTTTCGTTGTGATTGCTTTTTCAACAAATTCGCCGCTGCTATTCCTGACTTTGATCCTTATTCCTTTCTCTACATCTGATTTCTTCTCTGTATTTGCTTGCGAAATAAAATAGTCTATGGTATTGAAGTCAATTCCTAAACGTTTGACCCTTTCACCATAGTGATATCTGCTAATTGTAACTTTAGTGTCAGTGTTATCACAAGTGCCAGATTGTTCGAATCTTGGGATTATTTCTCTATGCTTTCTGTCGACATTGATATACACTTTTTCAATCTTCCTGCTATGCTGAAAAATTATTGGATAGTCCCAAGGTTTGTCTTCTTCTTCACTATCATCACTGTTGATTAGCATATAACCCATAGCTCCAAATTCCTTTATTGCATCGCCTTGTGCACCTCTAGTTACTCTATATTGATTGTATTTGCTGCTATAGGATCGTTTATAATTGAATGTCTGCTTTAGATTATCGAATACAGGAATATTCCCAAAATTTGAGTTACTTACTGATATCGTCATAATGCTGTTTTTCTTGTCATTTATAATTTCTAGAATAATTACTGCATTTGAGTATCGATATTTTTCTATAAAGTCTCCTGCATTGTCAACTAATTCCTTAATGCAAAAAGCATGACAGTCCTTAGCCTCAATACCAGTCTTCTTTGTAAAGTCCTTCAACCTTACATAGTCCCAAAAATTTGGATCTGAGGAAGTAAATACTTCTGTCTTAGAATTCTCCTCGCAGCTGTCATCTATCAATCGGTCGGAAGTCGTTACTGTTTGATGGTCTACATCAGGTGAACTTGGAACGGGGGTTCCACTATTTGATCCTGACCGGTCATGATTGCTCTTTGATTCCATACATCATGACCCCTTCTTATCAGAAAAACCGAGATTGGTACAATTATGAGTCCCTCTTTTGTGTTCATAATCATTAGGACCAAAAAACAAGATCTCATTAACTTTGTTGTCAAGTTCTGCGATCTGCTTTTCGAGTCGTTCAGTGGGATTGAAAATATCGTTAATGGTTTCGATGACAGACTTATTCTGTTTATGACTAATCGATTCTTCAACTCTCCATAAAGTATCCTTCCCTTTTGCCTTGATATAGAGACGAAACAAGTGGAGCCCGTGTCTTACCTGAATGTTAAGCCCAGTAAATTGCAGCCACTCCTCAATCTTTACATCCTTGTTTATGTCACATTCAGTAAGGTGCCACTGCATTATATCCGGAACGGCTCTCTCATGTCTGTCGCACAGGTAAACTACTAGCCGATCTCTAACCGATCCAAGGAACGCAATCAGACAACCAAGATCGTCGTCACTTTCAAGTTTGAACGGAGTATTACTGCATGAAACAAATACCATTACTCTCCCGTTTGGATAAAAGAGATATCTAACAAGAACAGAAGAAATGATCTCTTCATGTGCTTTCTGCTTATTTTCTGATCGAGCTAAAAGACGGATCTCATTGTAGCATTCTGGGTTTAATTTGAGCTCTAATTGGATTTTGTGTATTTCTACGGGAATATCACGAAGAATAGGCAAAACATGACCTTCTAGTGTTTGCGTTACAATGGCATCAGTACCTGTTCGATTCGTGCTTTGTAAGTAGGGTACCTCCGTGACCTTTACTGGTGTATTCTTTGAAAGTCTTGTCTTGATGATCTCAGCCTTTAGGGATGTAGGAAAGTACCGCTGAGGTTTGTGATTTTCGGCAGCAAAAAGGATATTCCTTGCAAGACACCTCTTTAGCGTGTTTTGAGCCTGCGATTTATGCTTTGCAAGCCCACTGGACATAAGATCCTGAAAGGTAATTCCTCGACCGTTTGCCTTGTATTTTCTGATAGCTAACGCATTGACTTCCTGAGCTCTGGTATACCTTCTTTTACTACCACGTTGAAACTCATTACAACGCACCATAAGAGGCATTGGTGCATTTGATCGTTGACCTAATGGTACTTTTTTTGGAGAGCTAAAATTGGAAGACATTTTCTCTTAAATGGTTAACCGACGAATCAGAATTCCAATCTGAGTCTCTTCAACAATAACATCAGAAGTTTTTCTAAATAATATTTCCTGGCTGCTACAAGTAGGATGATTAGAGGCCTACCTTTTGCCCCTATCGCTGAATTACTTCTACCATAGCCGCCTAATCTAAGGAATTTTCTACAATAGAGATGACTAGAGTTCGCTATTTTTACATCAAACTTCGATGTAAATAACCCTCGCTTAATGAATTGTATGATCTCTTTGATTTTATTTTCTGGCATGTCGGTGTAATTTTTAAGTCTCGTTCTTAAGTGCAATCCTCAATAGATTCCAACATCAGAATAGGGTTCACACTTTCCCTATCTTTAGTGCTTTCCAATCTGACAACGGAAAAATTTATCAGAAGGTTTGACGTTACTATTGATGCTCATCTTCTTGGATACCTTCCTTTGAGGATGGGTCGCTGCAGCAGGTGTTAGCATCTGGATCCCAAACCCGTGCTAACGTCTCTTTATGGTTACATACACATTTGCAAACAATTCTGTGGTTAGTGATTTCATTAATCCAAACCTGAGTACAATTTCTACATCCTAATGGGCAGCGATTGAGAACTAGCTCTGATAGGTCGCCAATTTGGGGTTTAGCCATTATGTAGCAACCTCCTTTCTAAGCTGTCTATGTTCATAAGCTTCTTCTATTATTCTCAGAAGAAAACGACTGCGGGGAATGTCTCCACGTTCTCTATCTATTTTCGACATTAATTCTCGAGGTAGAGAAAGACCTGTTGATTTGCATTTCTGCATATCTATAAATACTGCCCAACAATAATATTCTTTAAGGGTAGTACTACCATTGGAGTATAAATATAGGATTGATCTTCGTAATTCCGTAGCAGAAGTTCTGCTACAATCAGAGAATCCCTGTACTTACTCTGAATTATATCAAAAGATCAAAGCGAAATTAGGTTATGGATTATCTCATAGAGATTATGCAAGTATCTTGAGAATAATGGAAGAAGAGGGTTTCATTATTCGTGAAGATAAAACGGGAAAGAGAGGTTCAAAAGTATATTATTATCTTGCTGAAACTGCAAAAATTCAACACCAGCTTAGAATACTTAAAGTCGAAGAAGATTACGAGAAGAAGAGAAGTCTCTATCAAATACTCCTTTATTTTCACATATTTAAAAGAGGAGAATTGACGACTCGGAGACAGCTTGGAAGAAGATTACTGAAAATGGGTTTAAGATTTGAAGATTTGAAAACAGTACAGGGTGATATTGCAAAAAATCTAGATGGAATGTCTTTTGAACTTAGCACAGGTAAATATACTCAGTTAAACAGTTTTACGAACACTTCAGGAGATATATCTATCGTTAAGTATCTCAAGAATGTAAGGAAGGATGCTGCTAGTTCTGCCAATAGCAATATCGTATACTATGTCTTTGTACCCGGATTCACTATAGATGAATTTTCAATGTATATAAGAAAGCTTAGAAGATTGAAAGAACCTCGCCCATTTACAAGGTATCCACCTTTAGTTCCATATGTCTATTATACAGATTATACAGATGATGAAATAGAATGGGCAATCAAAGCGTTTTACAAGGTAGGACTAGTTAGAATAATGCCATCAGTCTTTCCAAATGAAACTCGGTTCAATATTTCTGATGATTGGTTGATCAGTTCTATTATAATAATAAGAATTGTACAAGAGATTTGTGTTTCTAATATTTTTGATAAAATGCTTTATATTAGTAAACCAGATGAGCACGACAAAGAGATTCTAAAGCTCTTTTTTGGAGAAAGGGCTATGGAACGCCTTATTAATCAAGCACCTCAATCAAGAAAAGATTTTAAAAATAGACCAGATCATCGCGAAGAAACTAAAAGAGTACAGAGAAGTATACAGAAACACGATAACTATACCTGCTCTCTAATGAAGGAATTGAGTAAAAAATTTGGAGACAAGCTCAAATCGAATGATCTCATAACAGACCTAGTTGTCAACTTTCCTACGATTCAGTCCGGTTAGTTAAGTACTTTGTAATAAGATCTTCAATTGCAATTAGAATGATTATTTTTCTGTCAAACCACAGAAAGTTTTAACCAGGATTAATGTTTGCGTTCTTATAGATCCCTTTTAATATAAGCTCCTTGGCTATCTCCTGCTTTCCTTCTTGAGTATTTATCGATGACAAAATGGATAGCACTGTCTGCATCTGAGATTGCATTGAAACAACTTGTTCTTTCATTGCATTTAGTTCATTATCTCTTTTATTCAACAATTCTAACTCCCCTCTTAATTTCTCATTTTCTTCCTTCGTTACCTGTATTGTTAATGCTGGTATGGCCTCTATGTATCCTTTCTTCTTATTATTCCCTTCTAGGATTTCTGCATCAGTTGGTTTGAAGTAGGATTTTTTTAGTCCGATTTTGTGACCCATCAACATTTCTACGAAAAGAGCGTCTACACCTGCCATTTCACATGTTGTGTCAAAGAATTTGCGAAGACCATGAACAGCCATTGTCTCACTACGGCGTCTTCCTCTTGTGTTTGTTTCTGTTAGTGGTTCTACCTGTCTAATTCCTGCTGCTATGGCTATAGAGCGTATGATGTAGGCTACTCCATGTCTTGACAATGGTTTAACCATGTTTCTTATCTGTAGTACATCCTTTTTGTTAAACGACCTTCTAAAAACTGAGGAATCTGCTGTTAGCTTCTCTCCCAGTTTCTGTCTCCATTGTAGATAGTCATCTACAGCTTTTCTCGCTTCTGAAGAACAGAAAGTTATGTACTTGTCTCTCTTTGATTTTCTGTATATTGTAAGCATATAGATATTATATTTTTCAATTGGTATCAAATCTTTTATCGTAAGTTTTGTGAGCGCTCCTTCTCTTATCCCGGATGATGCAAAAAGAAGGACGATGCTTCTATCTCTTTTTGAAACAAGAGTATTATCTAACATCTTGGAAATCTCTTCTCTGGTATATGGTCTATCCTCCGCTACTGTGTCGCCCTCTGGCTTGAACTTCTCTATTATTTTCCACTTCAAACCTTCATATTCAGTCATATCATAAAAGTGATGAAGCGCTGCAATTCGAATCTTGATACTTGACGATGATAATTTTTTCTCATCTTTCATCCATATAACATAATCAATGAGCTTTGACTGTAATATTCTAGGATCATAATCAAGTAGCCTATCATATTCTACCTCGCCAATCTGCAACCAATCCATAAAATAATGCAGCCATTTATGATAGGAATCTTTAGATACTTCTGAAGGTATAGAGGATATGAAAAGTCGATAAGCTTCCTGTGAGGTGAGTTTATCATCATTTTCTAAAGTCATAATAGCTAGGAGTATGAATACATGATAGTAATATTTATGCTAGTCTATACAAACTAGAAAACCAATTCTAGTCACCAGCATCCCCATCTTGTATGTGCGATGAGCTAATAAAACTCATCTAATCATCATCTAGGCCTTAAATCGTTTCTGCTTCCTGTTGTGAATGGATTTATTTTCAAAACCTTTATTTTTTGGAAGAACCTGAAACGTCTTAAGGCGGTGTCGTAAGTGGTCTCAACTATAAATAATATGTTTGTTAAGTTAAGCTATGACTTTCATGTTATTAATGGTTGCTACGTGTACGATGTGGGATAAATAATTTGAAATATACAGTTGTGAAACAAATAAGTTCTGGTTCGTTTGGAACAATATATGAAGTTCTAGTGGAGTTTCAAGAAAATGGTACTACTACTAGCACCACTAAATGTGTACTAAAGGAACTCACGAAGTTAGATACCCTTAGCAGGGAGCGGTTTGAGAGAGAGATTAAGATTTTACCTGAGCTAAACCATCCCAACATAGTCAAAGTGCTTTACTGGAATGTAGGCGGTGACCCTCCCAAATTTCTTCCATATTATATTATGGAGTACTTGAAAGGTGGCTCTCTAAAAGAACATATGGATGAAAAATTCGATGACAATGAGGATTTTCTTTTCGAACCCACTTGGGCAATCAGCAAGATTATCCTGCCTATATGTAATGCACTAGCACAAGCCCACAGCTCGAAGGTATACCATAGGGACCTGAAGCCAGATAACATCATGTTTACTGATGATACTAAGTCTAGTATTAAAGTAGCAGATTGGGGTCTCGTAAAAGGGGACGCTATTGATAATGAATCTCTGGAGCTTACCACTGTAACGTCAGATGGACAGATAGGTGGAACACCGGGATATTGTTCCCCTGAACAATGGTTTGCATACAATAAAGATGAAATAGATGGGCGCACCGACATTTACTCCTTAGGCATTTTATTCTATGAAATATTGACAAGAAGACGGCCATCACCGTATGATGCAAATGACCCGTCATGCTTGAATACAAAGATGCATGAACGACAATCACAACATACGCTACCGCTCCTATCAAAGCAAAGAATAGTTGATCCTCCATCGAAATTTAATTCGAATGTCACAGCCCAGCTGGACGCCTGTATTCTGAAAATGATTAATGTCTATCCTAACGAAAGGCAGAGTTCAGTATGGGATCTGATAACAGATCTTGACATGCTACGATAATTTATAGATGGCTAAATGTCATATTTGATTATCAATCAAATTGTCCAAAATCTTCCCTTGCTTGTGAATGAACCGGGAATTCATACCATAATCGGTAGACTTCTCTTCCAGCAAAAAGCAAGCTGACTACCTCTACTTAGACATTTACATAAACAATGTAGAAGTTGGAAATGCTTAAAACAAAATGTAAAACAAAATGTTACTAGTGTTATTTACCACCGAACATTTTGCTAATAGCTTGTCCAATCTGTTCTATTGGCCCCTTGCTCTGATTACCTTGCTGCTGCTGTGCTCCTGCACTTTGATTACTGGTCTGGTTGCTACTTTGGTTACCTTGCTGCTGGGCAGCAGCAGATTGATTCTCCAAAGCCTGTTGATTCAATGCTGTTAAGTTTTGAACTTCTGTAACATTCCCGAAACCTTCGGTAGTCTCATTTGTCATCGGTTGAATTACCCCGGGGGGTGGCATTGCTTTGGATTGCTGTTGGGACGACTGATTTCCTTGTGCTAGTGCAGAATTGGTACCTAGCGAAAGTACTAGTATTCCAAACAGTAAATGAACAGAAACACTTTTCGAATATTCTATCAATTCCTTAACCTCGAGATAGGATGTTCAGCAAAGTTCTTAACCCTTTCCGTCAACCTTTGTACGCGTTAATTGAATACCAAGTTAAAAGTTGTTAATCCCAGCGTATGTTCATAGCAAGAACACGTAAGAAGGAGGATTAGATACGGGTGAGGGGATGACCCTATGAGATGAGACGCAAATAGCCAAAACTGGTATTTCGAGCATAAATGCACTTTTCGACTAGTAACTTGCCAAAGTATAATGGCTCTATTTAGTATCTATCCATTTTTTATCAGGTTCGTAAGGGCTAAATCAGCTATATTTTTCTAATATTATCGTAGTCTTCAACTAGACGAATACTTTCCTCAAGGTCTGATGGATACTCCCGCTTCTTTCCTGCCGTTGTACTCTTAAATGTGTCTAAATCTGTTGTATATTGATCTGTTGTAGGCGCTTCCATGAATTCTCCTTCTTTTTCTCCAAACTGATACCGCTCTCGGACTTCTTGTTCTCCCAGCAACAGCCACAACGTCTTACCATCGTACGCATCCGCTATATACTTTGGAAGCCAAAAGCTTTCTTTCTTTATTGTTCCTTTTTCTACTCGGACATAGCCCTGCGAAAATTCTTTGATTTCACCCAGATCTTTTCCATCATTTGTTTTTACCTCTTTTCCCTTAAGTACGTCCCACAGTACGGTCGGAGCTCCTCCACCTCGATTACTTGATGACATAGTTTAACTATACATGGACATAATAGGAGAAAAAGGTTTCTTTCACGGCGGTTTCTATTGTTTTGGCTGATGCAAAGTGATATATTTCTTGTTGCGTATACGAGGAGTGGCAAGAAAATGGGTATAAACGTTATTTCATGGGACAGTATTGTAGATAAGAAAGTGAAATCAAGTGATGATAAGGACTTAGGAAAAGTGCATACTATTACGAAGGATTTCGTACAGACTAAGGAAGGCGTAGTATCAAAGAAGTATTATTTTATACCAAAATATTATGTACAGGGGTACGACGGAGAGCATGTTTGGGTTTCGCTAACAAAAGATGATGTCAAGAACCAATTTGAAAGAGAAAATGCTCCCTCAGATTTACATGAGTTCCTGGGTGCTAAGTACGACCAACATAAAGCTACCACGATCAAGCAATTCCCTGATTTTGAGAATCAGGTTCCCTCTTATTCACCGGTTGGTACCAAAACTGCGACAAGTACAGCTACTACTCCTGCCACTGCGGACATTGATGGCAAACTTACAATGCCGTGGCAAAAGGTCATGGGGATGAAGATAAAATCTATCGATGAACACGACATGGGAAAGATAAAAAGTACATCTTCAAGTTTTATAGAAGTTGAGGAGGGATTGGTAAGCAAGGACCACTACTACATTCCAAAGTACTATGTAGATGGTTATGATGGGGAAGGGCATGTAATCATTTCTCTTACTAAAGAGAATATAAAGCAGAAGTACAAACGTGATGCCCCCCCACTAGAATCTGAGCTAGAAACACAAGAGTACTTGGAGAGAAAACAAAGAGTAGACGAAAAATACCCTCAAGTTTTTGCAAATGGAATTCCGTATATGGCTAAGGAACCAGGGGTTCAGTTGGAGAGCAACAGATCAGGAGAAACTCTGACAATACCATGGGAGGAAGTCATATTTAAAAGAGTGAAAACAACCGATGACGTGGATATTGGAGATATAGAAACAGTAGCCAATGAATACATTGTCGTAAGAGAGGGTGTAGGCAAAATACGGCGATACTATATTCCAAAACCATATATCAACAATTACGATGGAAGCGCTCTCTACGTAACTGTACCCAGTGATTTGTTAAGTGCTAAATTTGAAAGACATACTCCCCCAACGCCAGAAGAAGTAAAGGGGATGGGGAAAGATAGCCCAGACAGATAGATTGAGAATAGTTTTCACACAAACTACTAATCTAAATCCATTCTGGTTTGCTTGTTTGAATAAAAGGACTGGAAATCTAGTACCACCTCCCCCTCAAGAATAAGGGCTAATCGCAAATTGTTATTCAAAAAATTGTGACTCTGGGTCCAGGTTCTGCAGATTTAGGCACTTCAAAAGGCTACTCCAGGACATGAAAAATGTCAGAAAGTTTCGACAATAGCTATAGACTGGCGTTATCACCACCCTAATATTGGTATTTAAGATGGTTAAAGATCCGTCGCTCTGTACAGATATATATAGTATAAAAGATATATTATATCATGCAGTTTGATTTTTTTTCCAGAAAGAAATTCAAATGTACAACCTGCGGAGAAAAGTTTAAGACCGAAACCGAATTGCAAGGGCATAGGAAGATAGAACATGATATGAAGGGTACGTAGCTCGTCTGTTGATTCCCTTTGCTAATTGTAAATTCGCTAGATTTCAAAATTAAGCCATGGGCAAATTGCGAAATCATTAGACTTTTAGCTCTTTCGTAACTAGTTGGATTGCAACCGTGGTGTCATGAACGGCGCATGCAAGATCATCGATGGCGCTTACCAGATCTTCGCTAAAACCATACTGACGAACCAATCGTAACACGTCTGGCATTATAGCTGTGGTATCGCGAAGGCTACAGGAAATTCTGGTTAATTCCCTTACAGTCATTTCATGATCTTTTCTGTAGGTATCGTCAGAAGATCTTGCATAGTCTCGGATGTGCCTGCTTCTGCTTTCAGCAAGATAAGATCGCTTTTGCCCTTTTACAGAGTTGGAATTAACTGAGGTCAAGGTTTGACCCTTATCTTCGTTGTTACGTAATGGCAACATCTGCATTTACCATAGAGTAAAATAGTATTTAATCAGGATCAATAGGTTTGGTTTCTGAGAATTGGCTCTAAACTATAAGAAACAAATTTTCTAATGAAAAAAATGACAGCCCCATATTTCGCTACCTCTAGTGCTAATATTAATAACCCTTCGATATGGAGCAACGATAGATACTCTAACGTCTTTGATGCTTCAACTATACAATCTCGAGGGTAGTGCATCGGGTCTTATTTTTCAGAGGCCCGATAACAAATTGAAGGAATATCATGGCTTTATTCTATTGACTTTATGTTTAAGGAGTGCAATTACGTTTGGAATACCGATAGAACTCAATATAATAAACTCACTGACCATAAAAATCAGCAAAAGCAACAGAGAGATCAAATAAAACGAATTAAATGTATCATGAGATAGTCTTAAGTCAACTAGATATGTGTATTCACTAAAAAAAAGTTTTTTAGAAAATAGGATCTCCACTTATAAAGTCAATATTTCTTATTAGCTAAAAAATAGTAACAATTCTCAACAATAGTATGCAATCTCTTTATCTCATGTTAACAAAATAAAATAATATGCGAATAAGCAATGGATCGGTACTGAAGAGTATGGATATCTTTGGATAACTTTAATACTATTTAGTGGTGCAATAGTCGGGCATTAGTACTATGGCTTCGCCACCGGGAATACATGGCAAGAGAATATGAGAGATACGTTTGAGAATTGGCAATCCGAGTTTTTGCAGTTTATCTGGCAAGTTGCCGGACTTATATATTTGTGGTATATTGGTAGTCCCCGATCTAAAGAAGAGGAGGAAAGACATCAGAAATGTTGCAATATTTGATAAGGAAACTAGATCCTTAGCAAGCAGACCAATTCATAAAACAACTTGAAGAAAAATATCCGAAAAAATAAGGAAAGCAGCAGAGACATACTATGAATGCTTTAAGTCAAGAACTTTTCAAACAGAGCACCTTTCTCCATTCAAATCCTATCTACCTTATATTTGTGGCAGCCAGCAGTTTTTTTAGTTTGGAATCTCATTCAACAATATGTAAACGCATGCAATAGACTATGCAATAATTCTAACCTTTAATTTTATCTTCATTGGTTCAGTCAAAACATCATTTTGAAAAGAAAATCCATTAATATCTAATCGACCGATACCGATACCGATACCCTTTAAATCTAAAGTTGTTATATATCAAATAGAGTGTATATATGTTGAACGATAATGCAGGTAAAAAAAGTGACCAACAAAGAAAAACTCTACAAGGGGAAGAGCAGAAAACACAAAGTCAGTGGGCACAAATAACTAGTCAGGTCTTGGAAAAGGTAGTGGCGGGCACAAATATGACCACCACCATTGAATTTGACAATCTAGAAGTTGATGTACCACGAGCACAAGGACCTGATGGCAGAGATCTAGGCGGCGCGACCTGGAAAATAAATGGCAAAATTGTTTGGACAACGGAGGGGCACAAGGTTCAAGGAAAGGACTCGTAATGCCGTCATTAATATAATCTGAGGAACAGAAGAAGCAATGGTACTATTTGGGAAGAAACATCTTCACATTTCTGAAAGTGACCAGATTGTGAACGGTATATTTAAAGCTGTGAAGTCGGTTAGGTCAGGTTCTATAAAATTAGAAATAGCGACCCAACCGGCGCTAAAGATTGAAATCAAAAATGATTATATCAGCAATAGTAACAAAATGGCAATTAAGCTAGATCTGTTAGACCCCACATTTTTCAGAATTCCAGAGGATGAAACCAGTTTATTTGACAAGTTGAGAACTGCTATGGAATTCGCCCAAAAACTAACAGACAACGATATTACATTATCACTTTTGAGAAAAGGCAAAGCAGCAATCACTCTGGGCGAGGAGGCTAAACCAACATTATCAAGAATAATAACAAAAAGCGACGACATTCAACTGAATAGCATGAAAGAGTCTACCAAACTAAGAACAGACTTCAAAGATGACAAAGGACAATGTAAAAGCTAGTTACGTCAAAAAATCTGAATAGAGCTATTCATTTCTACTTATTCTTTTTTCAATATTTTCTGGCCATACCTGATCTGGCCAAATTTCCTCTCTTAGATGTCTTCTACTGATTTCGGTTTTAACGTTAATAAATATAACAGTTGCTACCTGATAATTCTAGAATCTCTTTTAGGGAACACTATTTTCTCTATCACAATACCTTTTCCTCATCTAACGGGTAAAGATACACATTCAATTTTTCATCCTCTATTTTATTTGAGTGTACTAGTATAGATCCCTCTATTTCGCTTCCATCTAAACCCAATCCTTGAGATCCCGCTACTGTGGTTGGATCGATATGCTTTTCCACTGAAAAAATATCCTTACCAGGATATGGTTCCAGTGACATTCTTTCTTCTCCCAAAAGCCCTTCCTCTCTAACCCCATTTGACATTATGCGCCCACCATCATTCAATAGTACGTCAATTCCATAATCTCTTTTAAGAGATCGCATTCCTTGATACAGATCAAAATTCTCTCCCGTAACAACGTAGCTCATTAGGTTCGAGTTCTCAATACTCTTTGAAGCGAAATCATAGCCAGATTTATTAGTCACAAAGATTACTTGTATGTTACTGGCTGGATTTAAAACTGAGATTTTATTTTGTAAATAGTTCTCTACAATTCCTAATTTCTTAAAGGTTGATTCTGATCTAGCGATTATTACGTAGCTATGAGGGGTTACATCATTAGTTCTGTCATTTACATCATCCTGATCCTTTTTCAAAATAGTTTCAAGTCTTACTAAATCATCAAATATCGACTTGTTGCTCTCCTTTAGATGATCACCAAAGAAATGCCAGCTCCAGATATTATCCTTATTAGCCATCAAGTTAAGCGCGCTGACCATTATCGCATTCCTTCCTAGAATTATTCTATGTGTTGATGCAAAAATATTATCACCAAGTCTTCTCTTACCGCCACTTAGAAGTAGCAATCCGCCCCTTGGCTGCTCTGGAATCTTGTATACATACCATCCATTCGTATCAGGTTTAGTATTTGCAACTAAAAAACTAGTTGCCTGATAGGGAACTTTCATTTTTTTAATAAATTCACGGGAAGATCCGATTACAATTTCAGGTAGTATTCTACCTAACGATCTTAAACCAAAGTCCTGTAGCGGTCGTATAATGTCAATGCCTCTCGTTTTGAAATGGTTAAATTGGTTTCTCGTAATCTTCTCTGATTCAAATAGATGTTCCAATCGTTCGAGATATTTATCAAATGACATTGAATTCTTCCCACCAGTATGGATAAGAAGGATGCACTCACCTTATTATTTTAACAGGTAAAGAAGTCCCTATTGATAGCCTAGTATCAACTGTCATGGCCCATAATCGCCAAACGTTGATTACTCACGGAATAACTTAATTCATTAGTGGTGAGAAAACACCAATTACACCCTAAGAACACCCAAAGAACTATTTTCGGGTTATAATTCTCTATGCCAGTTGTTTTGGTCGAATGTCAATGGATCTGAGACGTCCATAATTGGCAGTATTTCTTAATCATTTGGTATGGAAGAAATAAAAAATATGTTCGTAGCAGAGCGTGTTTTTGATGCTTTGACTTATTTTGCTATGACTGTCTCATTCTGTGGACCTGCGGGGTAAAGTGTGTTATTCATCGCTTCTGGTGATGATGAGGCTCCAGTGGCGTTAGTCGGCAGGTCTAAGCCTCCTGGAGTTTGGTTCCCTGAAGCATTCTGAGCTAGTGCATGGTGGGATAAGCCTGTTAAAAAAACAACAGCTGCTAGTAGACATGTACTCAATCCTAGGAGTTGGAAATATTTTTTCATACCGTTTAGAGACTGTCTAACATTTTATATAACACTTTATACTTGATAGGATAATAATCAAGTCTGAGGCCACTTTTCCCTAAAGCTGGTCCATCGTTGATCAGTTTGACGTACTGAACGGTCTCTAAACAAGGCTGTTGCGTTGAGATATAGAAGATCTGTGGGTCAGTAACTATTTTAAGCAAGAAATGGCTTTCTATCGGATCCTAGGATACATGGACAACAGTTTAACACAGATCCGAACGGAATATTTCGGTGCTTAAACGGAAGATGATGTGGTGTCGGCGTCTTGCTGTCATGTTATGGTTGGGAAGGTAAAGATGGCCCGACGCGTCAAAAGTACTACTGGCTATATTGTTATCTTTTAGAGATGCCGGTATTGATATGTTATAAGCACTCTATTGCGTGACCTGACAATCCTGATATAAAATTAACTGACTTTATTCCCAATTCCTAAAGTATAATTGTCAGTGTCACACCTGCAGCAAATGATGCACATGTTCTTTTAATTTAGTCATTGTTGTTGACTTTGAAATATAACATTCCGGAGCTAGCCCAGGAAATATTTCCTGCAATGCTTGATAGTTTACGTCAAATGCAGTAATAAAGCAGACTCTAATGGTGGGATCTAATTTTTTTAATTCTTTATACAGATCAAAACTGTTCATATTTGGCATCCTTTACATCTATTAACGAAATATCGTAATAGTGCGATTTGAATTCTGCTAATGCTACAATAGGATCTTTGTATGTATCTACTTTAACCTCTCCCGCTTCTTGCAAGGCAGCCCTATATAGTGCAGTTATATCAGGGTCGTCATCTACTACCAAGACATTCATTTCTTCGAGACCCAAGATCTATTCATATATCGATGTCCATTTGGATTTGATGATGCAATGACAGAGAAATATGAGAATACCTAATGATGTCATCGTTTAGTACCACGCTCTCTATTCCGTCCGTTGCCGGGGCTATAAAAAATAAACTGAAAAAGAAATCTCAACAATAGAATGATGATAATCACAACAATTATAATGATTATTATGTATAATAGTGTGCCCAACATTCATAATACATATGTCAGTACGACATCAATAATGAAATAATGGAGAATGTTCTAGCAGAGTAAAAAGCAAGATAAAAGCAAATTTATGGATTGCAAACACAAGTGGAGTTCCTGCGCAATATACTGATGGTGGACAAAAGACCGGAGAAATAGAGATTAGCTCAGATGAATGGTCGTCAGACAGGTAACATGGGACTGATACACTCATCCCTGCCGAACCTAATGTTTATGAAGCCTGGCTTACGCGATGCAGGAGGCTCAGAATATAAGCTCAGTTTAGGACAGGTATGCGAAAATGGAACAGTACATTTTAGTCAACACTTGGTCGCTCCACTTACCTATATGCCATTCTATACACCAGAGGAAGCAGTAAATGACGTGGATCCTGATCCCGCTAACGCTATAAAGGAACAAAACTTGAAGCTCCGTTTGGGCCGCAATTAGCTTTCATCCTTTCTTTTTCGAATGTATTTTTTAGTGGAAATAAATGGAGCTTGCTGCAACTGATATTATCTAGATTACTGCCTAGATCAGTGATAAGTGTTGCATAAATGATGTCGGGAAAGAAAGTATCTTTATAATCGGAATAAGCAAGAAACCGAATAAGTGGTAGAATCCTTTCATCCTCGATTTTTGTTCTTGATCCTCTTCACTACTGGCTCTTGTCAGGACTAAAGAACTTTTCCGTTTCCACTGTTGCATTACCTAATACTTCTGATGTTTCGTTTACGATCGTCCCAGCAGATTTTGATGTGGCAACCTTTTCCGTTACGTTGCCCAAGAAATCTAAAGTTCCTCGTGCTGCCAATATCACGCCAAAAACCATCGAGATTACAATGGCTACGGGCATCATTATCCCTATTTTCCTCGTATGCATATATCGATGGTATTACCACTTAACTTTATATTCTTTGATCTTGATGAGGTAGAATAGGAGATAAGCCTATTGTGGCTGAATCACGAGAATGAAGTATGTTATGACTAGTTTGTATAATTACAAGGCATATCCCAACAGATTTTTGTAGTTACGCTTAAGAATGATAATTACCATTATAATGGCGAATGTTGTTACCAGAAAGAAAGAAAGAAAACGTATCATCATTGTCGACCGCTAGTCGCAACCATGAACAGAAACTCAACAAGAAACTAAAACATGATGATATTCTTTTGGTTGCTAATCCCACTTCTTCTGGTGGTGCAACAGGAAAAGACTGGGAGAACTTTTATACCAAAATAAAAGAAACCTTTGGTGGAAATCCTCATGTCGTATTCACGAAAAAAGCCGGTGATGGAACTGCCCTTACAAGGAAATTTTTGAAAAAGGGATTTAAAAGAGTTATCGCAATCGGGGGAGACGGAACCATAAATGAAGTGGCAAATGGTTTTTTTTCTACATATGAATATAAAGAGGACAAGACTAGCATACTCCATTTTCCTAAAAATAATGGCGGCAAACAAAACCGCAGCAGCAACAATGATAATAATAATATTGATAATGTTTTCCCCCAACCAGACACTTTGAAACCCATAAACTCTGAAGCTATGATGGGATTGATCCCCAGCGGATCAAGGAATGTGCTAGCCAAGTCTTTAAACCTACCTCAAGGAATAAGTGAATGCTGTCATAATTATAAACAAGACAAAGTACAGAAGCTTGATATATTAACAGCTACTGTTACTAATCCTTCAACCCATTCTAAAGTTCCAACGAGAGTATTTCTAAATGCAGCTGAGCTTGGATTTGGAGCTGAAATCATAGACAGATCAAAAAAGGTAAGAAGTAAGGTAAATAGTCGTCTGATATCAACGATCACCGGTGTCATTGCGACTCTACCCACGTATGAAAGTAATAACTGTGAGATATTGTTTGATGATGGACGAGAAAGAGTTATTACGAAAATGACTATGGGTGTAATTGCCAATAGCAAGTTTTTAGGTGGAGGGTTTATGGTAGCACCGGAAGCAAGTTTTACCGACGGATTACTAGATGTTATTATTTTAAGAGATTCAGGTAGTCTTAAGATGCTTGATAGATTAGCAAATATAAAAACAGGTGATTATACAGACGAAGTCAATGTATTCTACAAGCAAGCCAAGAAGGTATCAATAATGTCAAAGGAAAGAGAGGTAACGGTTGCCATTGACGGAGAACCAATCGGAATTTTGCCAGCAACATTTCAAGTGAATCGGAATCCTCTAAACGTCATATTATAGGAAGGGTTTGTGCATTAGTAAAAAATATCTTTTCTAGTATCAAGTGAGAACGAATGGAAACCGAGAGTCATTCGTGCTCTTATAAGCTCTGTTTACCTCGATAGAGTGATTGCTGCGAATATTTTCTCATAACAGCATTTGTATCTGCATAATCGGTAAGTAATACACTCTTTGCTTCTGGATATATATCCTTAGCCTGCTCCAAGAATTCAACTCCCGTCATTTCAGGCAGCCATTGATCTACTAGAAATAATGCCACTAGTCCATTGCGTAACTTCAATTGCTTTAGTAGTTGGAGACCCTTCTTACCAGAATCTACTTGAACTATGTCAAAGCGGTTACCATATTGGCTCTTTAAATCATGTACTATAGCTCTCAAGAAGGGCGGATCGTCATCGATGGTCAGTAATACAGGTTTCATATCTATATACACCTCTTTGCTGGCGCATTATATGAATGATGGGCAGGTAATTTTGCCTATATAAGATCCGTACTGTCAAATAATTTTATCATGACATTTGAAACTGCAAGGTTCAATATTGGTTTGTAAATGATAAGCATTTTTTCGATTAGCTTTCTTTTACATAGCTTGACTTTTTGATTTGAAACGACGACAGGATCAAGCAAAAATGCAATGTTCAAATCTGGATGTGCTTGGTCTGGAGTCAACTGTTTAGTTTTTTTACTCATTTACGTGATTTCAACTACAATATGTTATTTAATTGAATGAGTAATCCTTCATCCCCTAATCGTTTAAGATATTTGGCCATTTCGGATGAGTCAGTTTAGCAGCTTATCCGATAGTTGGTTGATGTCTCTCTGACTGCGGTATATAGGCTTAGTATTGTACATTACCAAGGAAAGGTAATGTCATAAGTGTTAAGACGCACCTGCTGAATGGGCTAGATTACATCCTGAACGTTGTTCAGGGATCGGTGTTCTAGGTGCGTTGAAAGCGAGGGAAGCAGAGCACAATCTGGCATACCCAACAAGCTTGAACGTCATCGGTATTACTAACATCCTAACTCTGTCATCAGAATTAGCTTTTTCTGTTGCTGGTACCGTATGCGAGAAACAACTTATCACGAAGAGACCATCTCGTCTCACTATTGTAAAGATGGCGTAGTAAAAAGCTTCCCGAAGCTGATTACCAAAAGTATAAGAAGATCAAAGCGATCTATATCATAAGTCAATTAGGTAGACACTGTTACCTGCGTAAAGATATACCTTTTCTGACCGTATTTATTCTATTAGATTAAACTGTCGTAGAGTTAGTTACTTTCAGAGTTAACCTTCAGTCCATGCCATTCAATTATTGGCACCCGTCTTAAGAACGGCATCAATATTCCACGACAAACAGAGGCAGACTGATACAAATGAGGCTGTTGAATATAATGCATTTTATCTCCTACTTATCTTTGGTCCAGACACTCATCTCCATTGTCAGAGGTTCGATGTCCACTAATCTTTGGCCAATTGTTTTTCACTCTAAACTCCGCAATTTGGTCTCATAATGTTATTCTTAGATCATGCGAGTAAGGTCGGTGATCCTGATCGATATCTAGTAATTTTCACAGGAGATTGAGGGCTTGGAAGTTATGATGACCAAGCGTCCTTCTAATGATATTGCAATTGGAGGTGATCTAAGCAGATTGAAAATTGAAAATTTTGTCACCCCTTGACTAATGGATGATCAGAACAGGGGTCTGTATACTACTGATTATTTTTCTTGTTTCACTAAATATAGAATGCAGCCAAGTATCAAGATGAGTTGTTGCCATGATAATTAAATCATAATCGGTCTCTTGACAAGCCTTCACTATCTCATGAACTACATGTCCTGTCCTAATTCCATAAGATATTTTGTTCTTGCAGCCTGCCTCCGTACATTGTTTTATTTTTGCTTCCATTGCATTTACTAATTCCCCTTTAATATCATGTCTAAAACCGTTTTGATTATCTGTTGTTTTATTTTGAGATATATCAACTGAAGTTCCTTCGAACTTTTCAACATTTTGTATTATACATAAAATGACAATTTCTGCTCCTGAAAGATTTGATAAGTATATTGCGTGACTTAGTGCTTTATCTGATGTTTCTTTTCCATCATGAGGAACCAAAATCTTGGTATAGGAAGGAATACTGGATTTGGAGATAGCAGAAGAATCTATTGATTCTGTTGTATAATCTTGGGTTATATTTGAATCTGAAGATGAATTCGTTACGTCAGCATCATTATGTGTGCTCATCATTTGACTTTATTTATTAAAGTATTTATGAGTAATCATAGCAAGGACAGAAAAAAAATGGAGCACAGACTCTTCCGTCAGATCCTTTACTCTTCAGAATTATGATTAATTCGCTTTCTTCATAATTCTGATAAGTATTACAGGGTAAAACACTACAACGAGCAAAAAGTATCTAAAATCTGCATCGTGCAAAGACAAACACAAACTTTTTGCAGAGCGCAAACACAAACTCTAATTCATGAGGGATTCTTCCAACATTCTTTTCTGGGCATGTAGAATCTGTCATTCCCATTTTAGTAGATATGTACAGATCTATTCGTCCCTATTCAAATTTTTCTGTGTTGAGAGTATAATGAGATTCTAAAAATTCAGCTACTAATTATCTGCATCTTCCTACTAAGTATATGAGATTTCTACAATGACTCATCAACCTAACCCCGTTTGGACTATAGCTAGCGTCTCGAGATACTTACTCATATTATTGGAAAATAGGTCAAATACGAACGACGTGTCTGATATTACTACTGTCTTACTTTATGGTCTAAGTGGCTAAAGGCAGCTCAACGCCCTGCAACAACGGCTGCTGCATATTAAAATACAACGAGTAATATAGCAGTTTATTACGATGAGCTGTAATATTTCTGGTATTGCAAAAGAAACAAAGGGATTAACATTACCTATATTACTCGCCGGCCCAATTCTGCGGCGAGTAGATCGAAACCAAGTGTGTATATGGGTTGCATTTAGTAGATCTGTTCATATAAAAGCAGAAATCTTTCGATTCGCAGATCTACAGAAAATCGATTTAGACGAGGAGACCCAACTCAAAAAAACAAATGACAACGAAAATGGTGCAGTAGTTATCGGACTTGGCAATGCCAAATCGCTGCGGCTCGGGGAAAATCTACACATTGCTCTCGTAATTGCTCATCCCCTTCATGAGACGGTAAATGTGAGAAGTGAAATTAGTAGTAATGACACTACCGATAATACTATTGCTACTGAGGGGGTCGATTTTCCCACAGACGAGCTTCTGGCATATGATATTGAAGTCACATATCATGATGGGTCATCCAGTAAAATTCAAAGGTTGATGGATTTTGGCCTGTTAAACGGTAAAAAAAGTATAGTGTACAGGAGTTATAATAAGCATGAGAGAGGAAATTATGATGATGATGATGATGCGAAAGACTCGTCACTACCAACTTTTTTTCTACGAGGACAAAGAACTCCATTAAACATTCTTCACGGCTCTTGTCGTAAGCTACACGGAAAGGGAGAAGATTGTCTCGCAGTTGCAGATGAACTAATATCTTCCTCATTTGATAACCTTACCAAGAGGCCTAGTGCACTCTTTCTTACAGGAGATCAAATATATGCTGACGATGTATCTGAACTACTAATCCAATATCTAACTCAATTTGGGATCAAGCTGATTGGATATGAAGAAGAAATCAACGGTATTCATAAAAGGCTATCAGAAATAGGCATTGGAGAACGTCAAGATCTGGTACAGAAATATGCCAAATTTACTTCTGATAATGCAAGTAATCACTTACTTAGCTTTGGTGAGTTTTCAGCAATGCATCTGTTAGCATGGAATATTGAAAATTGGCCTCATACATACTTCGATATTGAAAATGTTGCCCGTTCTAAACGAAACGATTCGAATAAATCTCGTAGTGAAATCGCGCAGTTGGAAAAGGCGCGAAAGGCCTTGCCAGCAATCAGGCGTGTTCTTGCCAACGTACCGACATATATGATCTGTGACGATCATGAGATAACTGATGATTGGAATATTACAAAAGAATGGTATGAAGGCGTAAAAACAAGCATTTGTGGAAAACAAATAGTAGTTAATGGTCTTGCCGCATATTGGGCATTTCAGGCCTGGGGAAATGATCCCAACTTGTTTAGCGAGAGTTTTATCCGCATTGTTACTGAGAATTTGGGAAAAGTGGATAATGTAACGAATTTCGAAAGAGCGGCTTTCGAAGATTATCTCTGGAATTTTCACGGCTGGTCATTTATGGCTCCTATTACCCCTTGCACCATCTTCTTAGACTGCCGGACACAGCGTCATTACGATAGTCTAGATGGACCACCTCAACTACTCAACGAAGGAGAACTAGACACGATTAAAGAAGCTGTATCAAGTGCTAATTATAAGAAAGGTGATCCTGTTATCATAGTCTCACCAATTCCAGTTTTTGGTTTCGACTTAGCAGAAGAACTACAGAAATATTTAGCCAGTAAGTCAAGTGTTTATAAATGGGATTTAGAGACGTGGGCTGCTAATGAAGGAGGCTTTGTACGCTTTATTACATTTATTATTCAGATGCTCGGTCCACGTCACTGCATATTTTTGTCAGGTGATGTTCATTATGGGTTCACAATAAGTGCTTCTTTTACACTTTTGTCTCAAGGTAGCATGTATGGAAACGAAGGAAGTGAAAGAGAAAAAGATTTCTCACTACATATATCACAGCTAACCAGTAGTGCGCTCAAAACCACTAGCGTAGCTAAAGAATTCATTCTCACTGAAGTATTGGCTAGAACTCGCCAATTGTTTTCAACTGGGCATTCGGTGCGTGTAGGATGGAAAGATATGTCATTAGAAGCTCAGAAGCTTAAGGAACATAACAGCACCACAAACGATTGGCAATCCACAATCAATAGAATCCTAGCTGACGATGTCCTCAATAAAAAATTTGGTCATGCTATTGTAAAACCCGTGTCCTCTTCGTCGGGGCCACTACCAAAATCGCCAGATTGGATTGAATCGAGGTCTATTCTAAAAACTTCTGGCTCCCGGATTCCTTTACTTGTGATCTCAGATAACAATCTGGGTTGGGTCACTATCGAGAAAGACAAGAATAGAATTTCACACAAACTATTGACTCTCACAGAAAAAAATGGTAGTAAGATTCATGAAGTCATCCTAGAAAGCCAACGATAGAAGATAATATTTATAGGATAGATACAGTGTAGATGAATATTACTTATCCATTCTTATTCTTACAGATCGATACCTATTCTTATTCTTACAGATCGATCCTGCGCTACATCAGGTGACACGTAGACGGATCCTAGTACCTTTAAAACAGACATTTGGGATCTGAGTCTCTTCTCTTGAAGATTCTAGTTTTAAGGTTTGTATAATTGAGATCCTTCTTCTAGCTGATATTTGCTATGACAAGGGACTTCCTTGTTCATCCATCCATCCATTTTAGCTGTGTACCATCTGATTTGCCCTTCCCGCTTTCATGTTACTTAAGGCAGGATTACTTCCTAAGTCTGTAGAACATATAAACAGATGCAAATGGTATTGCCGAAAATATATATGCCCAGTATTCGATTACCGCCGATTCAAAGGCGAGATGAAGTCCGAATTTAAGTCCTAACAATAATCCTAAATATAATGTAATAAATAGCGGTACTGTTCCAAAAACCATAAATCTATGACTTCTGCGTTTGAATCTTTCCATATTTCGATAAGGGAATTGCAGATGGTGATAGAACACTGGCATGGAAAGAAAAGAAGTAGAGAAAGTTATCGTAAACAGTGCTATCATAAGAATTATGCCATCTTCAAATGAGAAATCGCTTGGTCTGTTGATTGAGATATTAAGCAAAAACGCAAAGAGAAATCCTGAAACCGTGGTAAGAACTGCACTCTCTTTTAGAATGGTATCGTAATCCTTAGCAATGTCCCCCTTCATCCCGTAATCTTCTGGTATATCTCCACTCAAGCCCCTCCTCTTAATACTATCATCATTCATTTGAATGATCAATTATCGCAAATGTATAAGAATGTTATATACTATCGTCGACCTCATATTATCTAAGAACTGCTAAGTTTTTGATTTAAAGAAAGATGAAAATATTATTTTTATATTTAGATGAGCAATGTTTCATAACCCTAAATTAACAACATACCCTTATTTGGCAAAGTTTATTATCGGTACTGCATCTGCGTTCAGTAAGAAAGAGTTAGTATCACACTCGATAGAATATGTTATAATAACAACTAAAAACCAACCAACAAAGTAACATATTGTGTATAATTTGAGTCATCTTGTTATTCTTTTATCAGTAAAGAATCTATTTCTGGGCAAGGCAAGTCTATTTTAGATCAAGGTGTTCTTACAAAAGTGATTGAACCATAGAAAGGTTTTGGAGAATGCTTCCCATCAGATGATCATAAGGACCATATTTACAAGAATGTTTAGAGAATGCTTGACGACTATCACAGATATGCCGTCGATAAATACCCGGAAGTTATAACTCCGTTCCCTACTGCAACTGTTCGCGGTACCGTCATAAATCTGCAAGTAAGGGCCGCATACAAAAGTTGAAATATGATAGTTTGTACCTAAAGACTCTTGATTGTTGCCCTTTGCACGAATATGGATCGGAATTTTCTTCTCTGCAGGTTTTTTTAAGATGATGATAATAAAGAGGGTTTATAGAGTTGTGAAGCCCATCTTTGTCGGTAGTAGATGATGCAAAAGGAAAGAAGGGAAAAAGAAACGTGTTTAGGTCATCATGTCACTAAATGTTAATATCATTTTTCTTTTCTTAGTTATATCAATTATTTTAGCGGACTCGATCATTATTTTCTCAGAGGAGGAAGACAAAGTCTTCTATTCTAATCGGATAATAATTATTGGCGCCGCACACTCTAGTCAGTAATTATTTCTTGGTGATCTCTATGCAGGATCATCACTAACCAACTATTGACAATTTTATACTTATAGATAGACGCGTAAGAATGAACGAATGAACGAATGAACGAATGATTCAAACGGTCATTGGTAAGAATCGATATGAGGCATAGACATGCAGTACAATATACTTATTCTTTGAGTTATTGTGGAGCATGGAGCATGCGCGTAGTAGACTTCTTGAGCGCATGCTCAAAAATCTAAAAAGCTGGCTCACGCAAACAAAGCATATAAGATTTGTGTGCAATTAGGAGTCTTACAATGGTTGTAATGGTTACATGTAAGAATTGCGGACATGAATACCAAACAAGAGTGTTGCAAACACCAGACGAAGAAACACTTAGATCAGAGGTTCATGAAAATGTAATCGAGACCTGTCCAAAATGTGGTCAGATATCAAGTTATAATGGACCAGACTTTTATTGGGAATAACCATCTGTGGTAAAGTTCTGGCTATCTGAAACATCAGCCAGATTGAATAATTAGTCTTTATCCAGAAAAAGTATAATATATTTAGTTGTCTTGTTACTTCAAGACAAGTGTTTCTAATTTTAGTATAATGTACCGCATTCAGAGTAGGACACTTGTTACCATATCCCGGATTACAGAATGCCAATGTTATTCTTAATACTAATGTTGTATTATTTCTGATAGATGGTCGAGATTGAAAAGCTTCAAGAAAAATTGGGGGGCTGCTCAGAAA
>JBKPHJ010000353.1:0-4051 GCA_046729835.1 Thermoproteota archaeon | reverse complement strand
ATTTGCAAGCAAAGGCTTGCTGTCTAACCTTAGTGGTTACGTCGACATGTGGGGAAGAGCCTCGGATTGGTATCAGCAGCACTGGGATGGTGGAACTTATAATGGTACCGTGTACGGTATTTGGACATGGACAGACGTAAGGGGTATATGGTACTGGAAGGATCTATTGCGCCAGGCACAAGTGAATCCCGAGAGTCTAAAGACATGGAAAGGTTACATCGATTCTGCACAGAAGCTGAATCAAGTATTCAAGTCAGCTGGCCTTAATGGAACCGTTCTTTTTGACACATACTATTCGCAAGACATGTGGTTTCCCTATTTGTGGATGTTAGGAGGCGATATTCTGGAGCTTAGAGAAGGACATCCGACAAAAGGAACCTACTGGTTTCCAGCATACAATAGTTCAGAGGGGATGCGGGCGTCAGGCTATATTAGAGACCAGATCAATGCAGGAATAAAACCTGCAAAACCGCCAGCAAATATCTCTTGTTCTCTTGAGCCTAGACTCTGTTCCCTTGATCATGAATTTGCACAGAGAAGAATAGCTATGATGCTTGGCGGATCGTGGATACCAGGAGAATTTCCCAATGTTACCAAACAGGATTTCGAAAACAGGATAGGGTTTGTACCGATGTTTCCTGTTCCAAGTCTTGATACGCAATCGAGTACTCTCATGGGAGGATGGGAAGTAGCGGTTCCTCTCACATCCGATCACAAAGGGCTTGCTTGGGAGTTGATTGCTGATATGTTGGATCCAGAGGTTCTTGGACCATGGATTCAGAGATATGGCTACCTTCCCACTCAGATCCCACTTGGACAGGGATTAACACTCAACCAATCTTCTAGCGATCTACCGTACTACGATACATTGATATCAATGATCCCCTTGGGCGATATAAGACCAAGTATACCGGAGTATCCCGTTATTGCAGGACACATTCACGAGGCACTCCATAATATCTACCATTCCAACAGTACTAAGGTCAATATAAGTTCCATTCTGAATAATGCGGCCATCAAATCCGCCCATGCCTTGGGTTGGTAATCACTTTCAATTAGACCAATATTGTGTGTCGGAACTGGCTATCTCAAATAAATTGATTTCTATAAATACTCACTCATAGCAATGTCAAGAAGGTATACTCATATCGATGGGCATCACATACTCCTTATCATGACCGTATTTTTTCAAGATAAATCGATATTGTAAGTGAGACTATCCATAATCCTTTCCGAGCGTGATTTATCTCAAGGCTAGATCCACAATAGATCCAATACATTTCATTGTTTTTGTCCACATGTACGACAGAATTTTGCCATTTGAGAAACTATGGAACCACAGTTCGGACATCCCTTTGTTGATGAACTATCGTTACTTCTCATAGGTACAGGCTGTACTGTATCAGTATAGTTTTTAATGTCCTTCTGTGTTTTCTCCCCACTTATATCTACCTGACTATCCCCGTAAGATCCTCCGATAAACCCTTGAATGCCGAGACCGAGTTCCGGACCCGAAGCCGATGCTTCTGCTAAAACGGTCCCCCCAGTTGTATCCTTAATAGGGGATCCTTTATCTATCGCTGTTCTCATTTCTAAGACCACATGCATGACAAGGAAATTTAGCGCGGACAAGGAAATAGTGTAAGTAACTAATTTATGCACATATTCTTTCTTGCTCATCTTATTTTTTGTGTATGTTTGAAAATCAGCATCAAATGATGTTTCGATATCTTTTGTATCTTTAAGTTGCTGCATCATTTTATCTGTCAAATTCCCTAGAACGTTTACGCCACCGGCCCCAAAGGGCATAGATGAGGAATATATCATCTGATCATACGATCTTATCCATCGGGAAGTTATAAGACTTTCAGCATAGTTCTATTAATGACACGACGAAACCATGGATCATAAGGTTGAATACAGATAACTATATTGATGGCACAGCTATCTGCGGTGTTTACAACTAGTCATTCAGTACTTTCTGATGAATCAAGAATCAGACCAATTTTACCAATAGCGTCTACAAGCTGGAACGAATGAGAACTAGTTTAAAAATCCGTTACAACATGTCTCAATTCCTCATATCCTGTGTCCGTGTAACGACCTAATTGAATCGTTTTATAAGAATTAGTCGAGATTACTTTCCAGTGCTGACATATGGTTCATAAACCACAAAAATACTACAGGAAATGTATATTTAGCAGACCTGAGTATTTTACTTCATCCGGTATATTCGATGTTGCGAGCTCGATCTCCTCAATACACATGCCCTACATCGTTTAGATACTCTCTGATCTTGACATTGATTGCCCTATCTACGATGTGAAGAAACAGTTTGATACAAGTATTAAGAATGTAGCGATGTTGATGGATCAACAAACGATGCCCCCTTTGTGTTCATTAGACTAGGTACGATCAGCTCGTAAGAGAAGATCCTAACAGACTTTTTATTTTGATGCACCTTCACAGAATGTTCATTACTTGCTAGCTCATTCTTAAAGGCAATTGTTCAGTGGTTGATTGTTTCTCCTAAATCTTGCAACTCTACTGGATGCTTTGCAGATCCAACCCCAAGTGCTTGCAACTTAGATTTCACGATCCCCGGTTGAGTTAGAATTTGCTTGTCACCTAAGTCGGATAATACTACTTCACAATTATCTGCATGTGTATCTCCCTTCCTAGGATCGAAATCGATTATAACGTCATAGCCGTCTCCGCAATCGAAATAATCCGTCCCAGGTCCTCCAATCGATACGTCATCATCCGGTCCGCCGTACAGCTCATCATTTCCTTTGTCTCCAACAAGAAAATCAGCATCAAAACCAGCCATAAGAACATCGTTGTTAGGACCACCAAATAAGCGATCATTGCCGTCATTAGCACTCAATTCATCATTTCCTTCGTCTCCGTAAAGCGTGTCATCTGCCATAGATCCTTGTAACACATCATTTCGTTCTAGGCCTCTAAGGGTATCGCCTGAACGACATCCCGTACTTTCAGTGGTCACAGGACATGCTATTATTATATCATCACACCTAGTTCCCTTTGTAAAAGTTCGGGTCCCAATAATTATGTTTGTTGTACCACAATTGCTGTTGCTACCATCCGTGTTGCTGTCGGCAGCAAGCAGACTATACATGTGTGGAGTAGATGCAAATCCTATCACCAATAATAGCCCCAACGATACTAAAATCAATGATGTTGATCGACTATTATCTGATGACATTAGATATTCTTATCAAGTGCTTCCTATTAACGAATAACCGGCATTTCTTGCCCACATAGTTACATAATACTTTTTAATAAAGAATCTCTATTTTTGGCAGTAATGAATATTTTTAGTACAAAGAAACAAATATCCTGTAAAAAAACCAATGCTTGAACAGTATTTTCAGCTGTTCTGTTATGAAGGGGGAGCAATATGGATGGATTACAAGTTGAATATCCCCAGAGGATTTGGAGATTCTAAATATTAGTAAACAGTGTTGTTATCCTGATATGAACTTCTCAAAATACTAGATGGTGGTACCTACAAATTAGTAGGAATTTGGATATAGTATAAAGCACGATAACAAATTGAGCCCTGGCAATACAATCAAAAATATGAAATTATGCTATCATCGCTCGTTGGTTCTCATCTCCCCTAAATTGAGTCTTGATTCAAGAGTGTTCGAAACAGGGATCACTTTTTCATCATCTGTTAACAACGCTACTGCTGTTACATTTTTTAGATTGATATCATTCAATGTGGTTGCAAGTTGGATGGTTCCTGCGGAATTTGTGAGGTTTATGGGTTCAGGAAGAGAGGAAGTTCTTATCAAGGAATGGTTAGCTGCATATACTTCCATAATGGCATTGATCGGATGGTCAATAAGTGACGACTCTTGTACTTTGTAATCGAGAAGCAGCTTAACCTGGTTTCCTGGACTGTTGCTTATCGGGCTTAAAGGCACATAATGCGAATAATTCAATGTTTGAGAGATGCTGTTGGGGGAGTATTTCGGCACTAATGTTATACCATTTTGTTCCACTTTCGCTTGTCTCTCTGCTC
>JBKPHJ010000352.1:0-2569 GCA_046729835.1 Thermoproteota archaeon | reverse complement strand
GTATTGATCGTGGCCGGCACGTACCAATTTAGCTTAGTAAAAACTAAGTGCCTTGGATACTGCGAATCTCCTCTCACCTTCCTTATGAGACGACCACAAAAGGGCAGAGTAGGAGCATTGAAGTTGGGAATGTATCACGGTCTTTATTGTCTTGGTTGTTGTTGGCCTTATTTTCTAATTATGGTAACACTAGGGTGGATGAATTTTTTCTGGATGGGATTAATTGCTGCTATCATATTTGCTGAAAAGATTTGGACTAGAGGTGGGCTTTGGATTGGTAGACTCACAGGTATAGGTTTCATAATATTAGGAATACTTTCTTCAACCGGAGCTATGTCTCTGCCTTCTGATTCGATGATTGGCGGTAGCAACAGCAACAGCAGCAACAACAACAACGACAGCAGCAACAGCGATGACATTGAGATGATGATGTCAATGGATATGTCTTCGTCATCATCAACAGATATCGACTCATAAGCTGAATTTGAGCCTATATTACTAAAGGTACGGACATAACGGTTTCATTTCTTATAAGTAAACCTCCCCAAGGGGAGCCATGCTTTTTATAATTTTATGGATACGACGGATATGAATAAGATTGTGTCAGATGAGGAATGGATCACTGCTCGCAAGGAACTGCTCAAAAAGGAAAAGGAGTTCACAATCTTGCGCGACCAACTTAGCCAGCAACGACGCGATCTGCCTTGGGTAGCAGTTAATAAGGAGTAGTCTTTGAAGGACGGAATGGGAAACAAACCCTGTCAGCTCTTTTTGATGGAAGAGGCCAACTAATAGTCTATCACTCTGTGAGTTGACCACAATCATCTACAATGTCTTCTCTACCTGTAGCAGTCGTAGTTCTCAATTTTCGAAGGTATAAATCTTAATTCCTGTGGGGATAACGACGAGATCCTTTTGGTTATCGAATGGGATGCAGTAATCGTTGAAATGTCGTTTCTAGCAGGGATAATCTACTTTTCAGTATACCTGGAACATTGGGCCTATAGAGAGAGACCCAATGACGAATTGTCTAGAATTCTAGAGCTCAGAAAGTTTGGTGAAGAAAGCAAACTTGATTTCACAAAGGAGTATAATGAGGGGGTATAATGGGGCTTTGTAATGAGTGGGTATAATTGGACTTTGAATATTTTTGATGATGTTATATGAATACTTTATGTAGTTAATCGCTTGTTCGATGTTGTCATGACTCAAACGCATTCGTCTTTTACTGCCAGCAGGAAAGAAGAAGCCATTAACATTTCTAACATCCCCTCGCTTTTCTCCGCTCCAGTCCTTAATGATGTTATTAGTTTGTTGAACTTAGGATGAATGGCAACCAATCCGTTCTTGTACTCCATCATTCCTCGCAGTGTGCCAGCATGTATTTATGTCCCTTGGCAAAGGATACAGGAAAGAGGCTCTAAACTAACCTTAAATGTCAGTCATTCAATTTTTATTGAGGCGGCTGTTGCTGGAACACTCGCTCTGGTTTTATCTTTAGAATGGCTCTCTTTTCGATTGGTGTAGGAAAGGGATACTTGTCCACACCTAGGTACTTCTTTGCAAGTCTGTCAGTATGTTCAACAGCTCCTTCCTTGGTCAGCTCAATAACTCTTCCTCTAATTAAAACCATATTGTATGGATTATTCTCATCAGATATACAAATAGCTACTCTTGGATCTCTTGACACATTCTTGTGCTTTATCCTTCCTTCAACGGTAGGTATCAAAATACTGCCACTATCTTCGTCAAGATCAATCCATGTGGGAGTAACTTGGGGTGAGCCATCATTCATGAGTGTCGACAGATATGCAAAATTCTTTCCTTTGAGCAACTGAATTACGGGTTCGGTCATCTGACTCATGATAATCTTTCAGCACCCTGAACAACAAGGTAAGGGGTGACTATATGATAGCCATCAGGTATCGGTTTAGCTCCTGTAATCATTACTTGTATTAGCCTAATCTGTTATTAAAGTTAGTAAGGGATCAAAAGTATAGTTATAATTACAGACATCGGGCAACTCAGTATAGTGCCCATATTTCATTAGGCCTGCAAATATTATACTTGTTAAATTAGATCTCACGTAACGGTCGAGATCAACTTTTTATTGATAGACAGAGGGGTCTAGCCAGGTAACGAAACTACTTTTGTCATATTCATCATGACGGCGCACCCAGAATTGACGGAATTCATGACCAGTTTCATCTGGCTCACACAAAGAAACTTATCGAGTATGATGGAGGACAGATTGCCATCCATCCAAGATTTGATAAACTGATAACGTCTTTGCGTACTGCAGTAGAGAAAGGCGACGGTAGCCTAGACAAGGAAGCAACAAGTTATGATGATCTCTTTGATGCATTCAGACTATCTCTGTGCAGTTCTGGCATTAACCGTCAGATACAGGCAAAAAAAATGAAATGATCTATTCATATAAATTTGGAATCCACTAAGGAGCAGTATATCCTATTGGTATGTTCAAGTATAATCTGTCCTTAAGACCAAGCATCTTCACAGCAGTATTTAGGGAATCTATCGCTCCTCTAAGCTGATCATTCTGTGTAAG
>JBKPHJ010000351.1:0-2892 GCA_046729835.1 Thermoproteota archaeon | reverse complement strand
TAGTAACATACTGATTCAATGTGTCAATTATTATGTTATACCTATGAAGTCCAAATGCGATATCTTATTGTAATGGAATATATATGAATGCAATAAGTTATTTGATGCATTACCCACCTAATCTAGGTCACTAGTGATATTTTAACACCTTCACGAGATAAAAAACGTTATCAATTATAGGATAAACTTCCATTGAAACCTATTTATGTAGCAGAACTAGACCCTCAGTATCATTAGGATAGCAAATAAATTTACCTTCCTGGGGGACTTTGACGCCTACAATAGCATCTTTACAACTTGGACAAACCTGATAGTAAACGTACATTTGTTTGCCATCCTTATTCAGACCTATTGGGGCGTTCCACATTTGTGGGTGGAAATTGGTCTTACAACTAGGACATTCCATAGAAGTACGTAGAGCAAATCACATATATAATGTACGAAGAGCCTGTCGATAGTTTTCAATAGTCTATCGGCAGTTAGAACCTATTGACTTGTGAGAATCCAAACCATGAAAACACATAGAGAACTTTCTGAGGAAATATCCTACGGCAAAGGGAAGAGTATCAGACACAATCATAGTAATAGATTCAAGAACTTGGTATATTTCAGATATTCCGAAAGATAATACGGTTAGGTGTTGTCAGGTCTGCAGTATTAATGAAGATATCAATCGAGCAGGCAGCCTTTTCACCATTGAATGAGAGTATCATGATATATCACCAATTGTAAGACTATGATATGAAAGGTAGTGCGACCGAGACATTCCATTGTTACTTGGCCGAATTACTACCAAATCTCTCGTTAGGGGTTGGTGTGCATGAGTTGTAGTGAAACAAAATATAAAAAGGATCTATTACCACTTGATCACTACCATTTGATATTATTCTCTCTTTTTCCAAAGTCCTATAATATGACAAGCAAGAGTGATATTATAACACTTTCGCGCTCAGGACTTTGTTGCTCTAACTAGTAACAAAAGAAAGAAAAATTAAATTCACAGAAAAACCATATATATGCATTTAGTACCGAGAATATGACTTTATTAACTCCATCTGAACTTAATATGTACAGACGTCGATTTTTATATGCACTCTATATGTTAGCAAAAGGACTTATGGATAAACCAGTAGATGCTGATAAGGTATTCAAAGAGATGGATATTGGCTCTTTCAGTGGTGCTAAACAAGAAGCTACAGACAACCTAGTTCAAGATGCAATACTAAATGAATATGTTAAACTAGAGAACGGACGTGAAATAATGTTAACTAGAGACGGAGTTCAGTGGTGTATGAGGAAATGTAATTCATGAGTAAAAGAACGGCCAGAAAAGTCTAACTAAAAATGCTTACCTTCTTTAACATACGGACGCTGAATCAGCTCTTAATACTAATGATAAAGAAGGAAACAGGAGAAAAATTTGGTGACTCACTAGATGTGTATATAGTCTAGAAAAGGCGACTCAATTGGACCAAGAGTGAAATTGTTAGAATATCACTTAACGCTCAAGGCTCTGTTAGTATTTAACTGGTAACAAAAATAACCTTTCTTAATGTCATCATCAATTCTCAACAGACTTATCGGTACGCTATTCATACTGCAGATGGAAAACCCTGGTTGCCTACCTTATATCCCTTGATTGACAGTCAGGTCTTTTAGGAGTGATTTAAAGACCCCAACTGCCAACAGCGTACTGTACTACATCTCATAAAAATGGTTAAATGATAATGCGGACGACTAGTATGAAGGAATTTGTCAATGCACTGGTCGTCCATTTCAATAGGAACGTGTCCTGAATGAGGGCGTGTTTTAAGATAAAAAGGGCATTACGGAATTTGGTTATCTAGAGGAAAATCATACAGGAATGAGAGTAGTTGAAATGCTCTCAAAATAAAATATAAATAATGATCAATAAAGCTGTTCTCTGAAACCTGAAACCTTTATTTATTTAGCTAAAAAAATATGCCAGGAGCTTTCTTTACGTCTAGAATGATGTACACAAAATTATTATTCGGTTATGAAGAGTGTTCGTACGTATCCTCCTTTTTAGGGATCTAAGTATAATTATATTAATTGAGTACCTCCTTGTATATTGTAACACGGTGATTTAAGCAGAATGAGCAAAAAGAATGTGAATAGGTGTTCATGGGCTGATAATGATAATTATCCTGAAATGCAGCTATATCATGACAAGAAATGGGGAGTTCCAGTTCGCGAAGATACAAAACTATTTGAATTCCTAGTTTTAGAATGTGCTCAAGCAGGATTAAGCTGGTCAACCATTTTAAAGAAACGTCAAGATTACAGAAGAGCTTTTGGTAATTCAATGTAAAACAAGTGGCAAAATTCAAGATAAATGATATAAATAATCAATTCTCCCAATACAAATATTGATAGTGCATAGAATCTCACCAATACGTTAGGAGTTTATTGGACGATGTATCAATTTCTAATTACATTGCGGGTACAAGCGTTATGAGCAAATCGACAGCTGCAGAATACCTAATCAGATTAAACAGTTTCATGCTCTTTATTCAGCACAACTATAACGGAAAGCTTACGGTAGATGGACTTATACAACGGATTAAACAAGGATCAGAGGATCCATACAACGTTCTCAGCTGTTATGTAATATATCTAAGAAAAGCTAACAATATCTCGAATCTGACCCTAAAGCAGCGGGTAGTAACCGTCAAGAATTTTCTTGAGTATAATGATGTAAATATAACTCCAAGAAAATTCAAATTGAAAGTAAAGCTACCAAGAATAGTTAGGAAGAATAAGGAAGCACTATCTAAAGAAGATATTATAAATATACTAAATACCTGTTCTGATATTAAGTTAAAAACTTACATAATGCTCCTCGCAGCAACAGGGAGGAGAGCTGTAGAA
>JBKPHJ010000350.1:0-1073 GCA_046729835.1 Thermoproteota archaeon | reverse complement strand
GATAAGAGGTCTGCCACTCGTTCCAATTGCCTTAGACTTCCTAGAGTAGCCACCTTTTTCATAGAATACGCTACAATGATTATGACTTGCATTTGTTATTTTTACATCAAAGTTTGATATGGATAGATTGTTGGGTTTAATGAATGCTATTATCTCTCTAATATTACTCTCGGAAAAGTCTGTGAAATTTTTAAGCCTCATATCTATTATCGAAATCGTGTCTATGATTTGTTAGAGCCTTTTGTAATCTTCTAATTTTATCAGAGATGTCGTTAAATCTTTCTTCAATTGCTTCTTGGAAATCTTTATCTTTATCTTTAGTATTATTACAAGGGATAGTCAAGGGTGTGAGTCTCCTGAGGTTATCGAGTCGCAGGTATCCTGGCGAAGAGGGGCATTCAATCCATATTCGCCTCGAATACCATGATTGCATTTTTGACAATTGCAAACTATGCAGTGCTCAATCTGTTCGTTTTTCCACTTGCCAGGGCATTCGCTGCAGTTTGGAACGCAATCTTCAATTATAAGATCTGGAAAGGGCATCGTCAATCAACCTCCTTCTCAATGAGCCTTAAAATAAAACGGCTCCGTGGAATATCCTTTCTTTTTGCATCTATCTTTGCGATTATATCCGCACTAAGGGATATGCTTACAGGATGGTATAGCTTTACCATTGATAGTTAGTAAACATATTAATATTGTTAAAGCTAAAATGAACTAGTTCAGTTTCATTGAATAATCGTCGGTGGGAGATAGACGAAATGATTGGAAAAGTTATTTTTGGAGTCGAGAATGGAAAGATATCTTCTGGCGAACTGAAAAGAAGCGTAGAAAAATTATTGACAAATGATAAGGTGATTCCTAACGCAACTTTCAGTTCTCATCTAGCACAAATGCTGAAGCCAGATGGTTCGACTTCTATGTATAGAGTTTCTCCGATCCTTGAAAAAGAAGACTTTGGAAGAGGCAAGAAGATCTTTTACTCACTTACCGCCGAAGCTCGAAGAATAATAGCATTAGGACTTACATTGCGTAAAATTGATTCTTGGAAAGAGACTGCCTATCTTCTCCTG
>JBKPHJ010000349.1:0-8516 GCA_046729835.1 Thermoproteota archaeon | reverse complement strand
GTATAGGAGAGCATCAGGGAAAGCAATAGGCATCCTGCGGGAAATCGGTACAGAGGTAGATCCCATGAATAAAGAAGAGCTCGTAAAGATAGCTATTACTAGTATGGCGTCAAAGATGGCGTCAGTAAAATCAATATTGTTATCAGGTATCGTTGTAGATGCTGTATTGAAAGTCGCTGAGAAATATGAATCAGGTGATGGTACTAAAGGAAGCGGCCGTCGCACTGGGAGTAGGAATAGCAAGTACAAAGTGGATATTGACAATATTAAAGTCGAAAAGAAAGCAGGAGGCTCGATAAATGATACAAGGTTAATACAAGGAATCGTGCTAGACAAAGAGGTAACACACGGTGGAATGCCAAAGAGGATCGAGAATGCCAGGATTGCATTGATGAATTGTCCCCTTGAGGTTGAAAAGCTAGAATTCGATACTAAGTTAAACATCAGCACTCCTGGACAGATGCAGAGATTCATAGATGAGGAAAATAATATGCTTAAATCAATGGTCGACAAGCTTTCGTCGGCTGGTGCAAATGTAGCATTATGTCAGAAGGGTATTGATGACATTGCGCAACATTATCTATCTAGAGCAGGTATTCTTGCTGTGAGAAGGGTTAAGGAAAGTGACATCTCTAAACTGGCCAAAGCTACAGGTGCAAAAATGATCACCAATATAAACGAACTCACCGGTGATGATCTAGGAAACGCTCAAATCGTTGAGGAGCGCCAGGTTGAAACAGACAAGTGGGTTTTCATAGAAGGCTGTAAGAATCCTAAAGCTGTGTCAATTCTAGTAAGAGGAGGTTCACAGAGGGTAGTCGATGAAGTAGAAAGATCCGTACATGATGCACTAATGACAGTTAAGGATGTGGTAGAATATCCTTATATTATCACAGCCGGGGGTGCTCCAGAGGCTGTGCTGTCGCAACAAATAAGGGAGTGGTCGAAATCAGTTGAGGGACGTGCTCAATTGGCTGCAGAACAATTTGCCGATAGTATTGAGACCATTCCCATTGTACTTGCAGAGAATGCTGGTATGGATCCAATCAATACACAGGCTCAGTTAAGAACAAAGATCAGTAGTAACAAGGCGAGGTACGGGATTGATATGACTAACAAGAAGGTTGCTGATATGGCCGCAAAAGACGTATACGAACCTCTTGCAGTAAAAGAACATATCATCAATGCGGCAACAGAGGTTGCTTGTATGATACTGCGTATTGATGATGTTATTGCCGCATCCAAATCTAAGGGCATGCCATCTGGACCCGGCGCCGGTGGTGGTGGGATGCCAGGTGGCTATGGTGGTGAGGACTATGGTGGAGAAATGTAAACCGAACGAGACTCTCCTATCTTTTTTTCTTTCAGAACTGCTCCGATTTTAGATGTCTAATGATTCTAAATAAACTAATCCTGAATGAGTCAGAAGAATTCACTACACGCTCTGACCAAGATAGTTATAATAGCATTAATATCAGCAGGACTGATCAGCGTTTCTTCGTACACCCGTACCGCGAAGGGAGGTACACCACCAGTTATTGTCGGTAACACCCCAGCATTGTTGGAACATGAAAATTTAACTCCTACCCCACAAGCTTGGGAAGATGGCATGCGAACCGATCAGATGCCTGGTACATATGAATGGTGGTACTATCAGTTATAGGCAACTATTTATCGATTATAACTCTAAGCGGGTGGCCCATAGAACAATTCAATTAAAGTGAGGAAGAAAGATCGTTTGCCATTTGAAAGAATAACAAAGATTATGCAAAGGTACAAGACGATCTAGTTTCTGTTCGGTTTCCAGCTAGCGAAAGGGAGACAGAGTAGATGAGGATCCAGCATATGAACAACAGATATCATTCTATAAGACGCAGTAATCTTCAATCTATAATTTGCAGATTCTGCAGCAGAGTATTTTGATCATTCCTATCCACTTTAGCAAAGAACATAAGCACATATTGGTCTCTTGCAAAGGGATGCTTGGGTACCAGAAGGGACAGGTGAACATTCAACTCAGGCATAGCAAACTCATGACGGCGTTAAGAATGCAAATAGGAAATTTTTTTATGCTTTCAATCTTAGATTGCAGATTCTCCACGCCTGCTAGAGGATAGATCTACTGCAATATGCACATCTGTTACAAATAATTTTCCTCCTAATGCATCACCTAATTTTTCAATTAATTTGCTGATCAAAGGCTCAACCTGGTCGTCTCTTACTATAACTTCGACTTTAGTCCTTGGTACGTATTCTGGAGTATATCTCATGGTACCTCTTCCAACAGCAACTGCCTCTGCCTTCACCTTTCCTCTCCCTTCGACTCTATAATGGGTCATCCCACCGGCATTAGCGCTTTTCAGTATTTCACTAACATCATCTAATCTTCGATGTGGGATTATTATCTCAAATTTTTTCATACAGAATTAATCCTCAACTCCACACCTTATTATATTTAATTTAAAAAGCTGATGATTGCAAAGAGTTGATCTGCACCACTTTTTGTCAACTCTATATAACCCAAAATCCAACTGGCTATCTCTATCTAGCTACTCACATAATACAAGTAATGACTGATCAGAACAGGAACAGATTTTGCTTCTTCTCCTTCCACTTATATTTAAGCAAACAGAAAGTGAGGTAGTAAAAAGAGATATGAATCTTCTTGATAGATTATCATATTAAACATATCAATATTTCTTATTACAAACTAGTTGCAAAAACAATCAAAGACATGATACCTATACATAAGTGTGATAAACAACGATCAAGTAAGAGTCTAGTGGTATTTTTATCGACTGTAACTTTGTTGATTATTGCAGATAAGAAGTTTGATGTTGATGTCGAGATTGAAAAAGACCCCATTAAGCGTGATACGCAGGACATAACCGTTACGGTACGAAATGCCGACGTGAAGTTAACTGTATATCCACCAGAAAGCGATGCAACAAGTGAAACAGATGAAACATATGATGATGGCAAGGCAAAGTTTAAGTGAAGATCGATGATGGCGCCGAAACTGGGGAATATGATGTCAAAGTTAAAGTTTCAAAGAACGGATATGATACTAAGACAGTTAACACCTCATTTGATGTAATTAAAAAGCATAATCACGATGGTAATGATGATGACAATGGGGATGGAAATGGATCAGCAGCATCCGACGGAGATGCTTCTGCTGCATCCTCCTCTGTTGCAACTGGCGATATATCTTCTTCCGCCTCAGCTGCTTCACCTGGTTCTGCAGCCGGAGTTGCGGCCTCCCCCTCGGCAGCTGCAGCAGCGGGTGCAGCATTAACGACTTGTGGACTATGAAACAGTTTCACCTTCCCTTTGGTTCCTGTAGAATACAGTTACCATTAACAATATCGATATTTTTGTTTTTGGCATTATTGTCATTCATGCCTTATCTTGCTAATGCTTCGTCCAATACTGACGGATCTTTAAGATGCTATGACGGTCAAACCACAATAATAAACTGTGCAGACTCAAAAAACGATGGGAGTACACACACAATAGACGGCGATATTCCATCGGTCATTGGAGGGGTTCCATTTCCTTGAAATGTATACAGTCCGAAAAAGTTACCGTCTTGCTATCTCTTAGTCACTTCCATTGCCATTCTTTATTTGAAATGTTTCCAGCCTCATCTATATCAGATTTAAATATAGTCATAATATTTTTAAGAAACGAGAGCATTCCTTTCGATGATGTTGTCTGGTAAAATGCCGAGCCGCGGAAGAAAGCCTTGCCCTCATCTGTAACGGTTTGTAATCCTTGACCGGTCCATGTTGCTGTTTCCCTCTCGTCTTCAGTACTTATTACTCCTTGTCCTTGGCTATAGAACATTCTATTACCTATAGGAGTACTTACAAGTGTTCCGATATCTGTAATATTTACACTTCCGTTCATAATTCCATTCAATGAGATAGTGTATTCTATCTTGGTTTCTGGTACTACCGTCAATATCCTATGGCCTATAATTTTGCCTTTCTCTTCAAAGAATGGATTTCCTAACGAAATGATATTATTGTTATTATCCGGACCGGGGGTCATATTGTTAGAGTCGTAGACTATATTATATGTGTTTTAATATTTGACGCTGATGCGAAGAGAATGGATTTACAATAACGCTCATTCCTCATTCAAAACAGGAAGGAAGATAAACAAAGTCATTATTTCATGTCAAGCCATGAGATTTGCGATTTAGACTCTTGTACGTAAAATTGATGAAGGTTACTAAATATAATGGAGGAAATAAACAAAGGGATCGAAATATCTTCAAATCATTATTATTATTGTTCATTGGGACATGTCACCCTATGTATTGGTTCATGGATCGTGTCTTCGAGGATGGTGTTGGAAGAAAGTGAGCCCTCATTTGAGCGAAGATGATCATAATGTGTATACACCAACCCTTACAGGCCTAGGTGAGAGAAGTCGTCTGATAACCAGAGATATTGGATTGGACCTTTTTCTTTTCTTCAAAACGTGTAGCACACAGAACGCCAGCTAAACATAAAATTTGAAACATGATAGATAATTACAAATACTCGACTTGCAAACTGCAGATTTCATCAAAATGAAGATCGGTGGAACAAACTCAAATTTTCATAGAAAAGAGACCATCAAAAAAGAACCCAGAATTTTAATTTATTGTCTACTATTATTCAACATTCATTAAAATTAAAAGATAGCCAATCACCAAAAATTTGAATAGACGGTTTTACTAGTGTATTATTATATCCTTTCTGCATTGTCTGATAAAAATAAATTATTGATGATGGAAACGTCACTTGTAATATTATTGTTATTATCGTCTAATGTTATCGTTGGTACTCCCCCGTCCAAATCAACATCAGGGCAGGAGGAACAAGACAGGAATCTATCTTTCATAAAGAATTTGAACTCATCATCATATGCAGAGCTTGTAGAAGACGAACGTTTTGTTCATGAAATTGCATCTGCAGTTAGAGAAGTAGGGAATGCCATAATCTCTAACTCCTCACTATGTTCCGTAATAGACGATATAGGCAGGTGTGATATAGTAGCTTTGTCGCTTACTAGTTATCTCAGTGACTATAACTTCGAAGATGCAATTTCTAAAATTGATAGAGCCAAAAAAGGACTTGCAGACTTTCAGCAGAATCCTGTATTTGAAACCTTGGATGGTTTTGCTAAAGCAAATTCTGATGTTGCAAAAAGCTTGTATGAACTTTTGATTAAGGCTAGTAGTAGCTTAGAAGGAATCGCTAACTTACCTGGTAATGGTAATAATGGAGATGAAGCACAAAGTTCCACCTCTACATTATCTCTAATATTGATCGAGGCTGGGCGTATGACTAATAACGATGCTTGGATATCTTTTGGAGAAAGGTTAATGACAGTAATCGGCAATTTTGAGCAAAAATATTCTGATATTAATGCCATAACTGGCATAGTGAATTCAGCTGATGTTAGTTCTCTACCACGCAATGAGTTTGGATTTTATGCCATAGGATTCGGAATAGCAAGCATACTTATTGCAGTAGGAATCTTTATCCAATTGTTATCGAGAAGAAAAAAACAAAACAAATATGGAATCTGATTACGTACTAGCATAAAGAGCATGGTAACTTTACTTTGATGTATGAGTAAGTACAACAATTAATTACCGTGTCTTACTATTGACGCACTCCTATACTAATAAATACCGACACATTGTTGGCTTTAATAATATATGATTCGAAGGAGGGTAGAGTGGCATTTGATTCGGCAGCTACAGGTGGTGGAGGAGACGCAGGTACCGGTCGCTTTTTGATACTGATCTAGGTACTAAGCCAGATCACATACAATTTTACTGATGGGAGGGTTAAAGTAGGAGTTAAGTTTAATGCAGAAGTTGGATGACTCAACGCTAAAGTAATATTTCGAGTAACATCTCGAAAATTCGGTTCTCCTAATGTCAATATTACGGTAGGCATCCGTAAAGCGTTACCATTTTTTAGAAGATCGATTGCTTTATTTATATCAGATAACGAAAATCTATTTAATTTATGCTTGAGCTTACGTTTTGCTGCAAGTTCAATGACTTCACGTAGTTCGTTATAGTTTCCCCATAAAGAGCCATATATCTTGTACTCACTTATCACGAATGGCACAAGCGGAGCTTTGATTTGATTCCCAAATAATCCAACGATAACAAGAGTTCCACCTTTGTTTAATAACCTGATAGAATCATATATAGTATGATAGCTTGATAGGTGGCCAGTAGAAGGAGAAGATGTATTTTGTGTTGATGGTGATTAAGGTTTTGAGATATTCAGAGCGAAGTCTGCTCCAGTCTCTAACGCTAATTGTAATTTCTCATCTCTTATGTCCATTGCGATAACATCAGCTGATTGTCCAAGTAACTTTGCATACTGTATTGCATAGAATCCAAGGCCTCCAATACCTACTACTCCAATACTCTTGCCCGGTCCTAGTGATCTGCTGATTTTCTTGATAGCTCTGTACGGTGTCAAGCTGGCATCGGTAAGGGGACCGATTTCTTCGACTGTATTCGATCGGCGCATTTCTCTATGTTTAATACTATTGTCATCGATCTTTACCAGAAATCTATAAGATTCCACTACGAGATATTCAGCAAAACCTCCATTATCCATAATTCCCGGCCACCTTCCATGTGGGCATAATTGTTCATCTCCATCCTTACAATAAAGACACATCCCGCATCCCCAACCACCAAATACTGCTACCATATCACCTTTTTGCAGTAATCTCTCAGGCACTGAATCGCCAATTTCATCCACCCAACCAGCGATCTCATGGCCAGGGATTATGGGCAATCTGAGTGGAATTGTCTCCTTTCAATCCCCATTAATCAAGTGAAGGTCACTATGACATAAACCACAAGCGCCAACTTTGACAATAACCTGTTGACCATGTCTTAGTGTAGGTCGTGGGATCTCTTCTACTATCAACGGTTCTCCATAGTTGTGAATTCTTGCTGATTGCATACGGTGTCATTATGACAGAAATCTCCGTTTAAATCCTTATCGGATTCTTATCTTGAATCGTACACAAAATGAATCGTACACGAAATGATATACCTCAATATTTGTCAATCATTCCGGAGAAGAAGGAATGCTGAAGAGGTAGTTAGAGTAGATACAATTCATTAACGTAGCAAGTCGCGTCACGCCTGCACCTCGCAAATTCATTCCTTATCGTTCTACTGTTTCTCCCCAAAGTATTACAATAGAAAGATTACATTATCTACAAGTTCCAAGCCATGATATTCCTGTAGTCATCTTCGCGGTGGGCGAGGACACCATCGGACCCAAATGGAAACTTGGAAGGTGAGTTGGTAGTGGGTGGCAGCTTGGCCAATTGAGATTGCATCAAGTTCAAGATTACCCCATCGGAGCTCACAAGGAGGTTAGGAATTTCTTCAACAATTAGTCGTATATGGAATGGTCCTGTGGTAGCTAAATTCTAACACTCAGGAGTTTTCGTGATAATGGCAGTATATCGGGTGATGGTTATTTTAGGAACTGTAGGAAAAGTTCTATCGGCAGCAACCATGTGCACAGAAATGACAAATCAGCTCCGAAGCCCTTACAAGATGGACCGGATCACATTCATTTAAGACCTTAACTTTCCATATTGTCAGTTGGTTTCATTAAACTTTTTTACTCCATTGAAGCTATCTTTTGGATATGGATTTTCCAGAGCTGGATAAGAAAAGAAGTGAGCATCTCCTAGGAGGTGGTGCTCTAAAGCAACAAGAACGCCAAAAGAACGGAAAGCTAACTGCCTTTGACAGGATCGAAATGATATTTGATTCTGGAACATTTACAGAGATCGATCCCTTTGTAACACATGAGTGTCACAACTTTGAAATGCAAAATCGAAGGTTTCTTGGTGACGGTGTAGTAACAGGGTATGGAATGATAGACGATCGGTTAGCTTACGTTTTCTCACACGACTTCACAGTATTAGGCGGATCTCTAGGTTTGGCTTTTGCCTCAAAGGTTAGCAAGGTAATGGATCTTGCATTAAAACAAGGGGTACCTCTAATAGGGATCAATGATTCCGGAGGAGCACGCATACAGGAAGGTGTAGATAGTCTAGCTGGTTATGCGGAGATCTTTCACAGAAACGTAAAAGCTTCAGGAGTCGTCCCTCAGATATCTCTTATAATGGGCCCTTGTGCTGGTGGTGCTGTTTATTCACCCGCATTGACGGATTTTATTATTATGGTCAGATCTGCATACATGTTTGTCACAGGACCAGAAGTAGTAAAAGAGGTAACCGAAGAAAATGTGACTTTTGAGGATTTGGGAGGGGCGGAAATTCACAATAAAAAGAGTGGTGTGGCACATTTCATAGCTGATGATGAACAGGAATGTTTTGTAATTCTACGGAATCTTCTTTCTTTCATACCTTCTAATAATCTTGAAAACCCTCCGCGCGTAGTATCAAAGGATGATCCTAAGAGAGAGGATGAATCGCTTAGCTCAATGATGCCGTCA
>JBKPHJ010000348.1:0-1140 GCA_046729835.1 Thermoproteota archaeon | reverse complement strand
CACGAAACTACGCGAAGAGCATGCCTGCTCATGACGTGACCGATTTGAGGCAACAGCATTGCGACAGTTTGGGACCCTTACGCTCCGAACTGCCTTAGATGATGGTCGGCGTGTTTGTACGTGACCACGCCCCATTCGCGCCAAGTCAGTGGCCCAAACAGCGGATGAGCCGGCCCTGCGCCCTCGCGAGGGCCCGTCCCGATTCGCTCCAGCAACTCGAGCAACGCCGTGCGCTCCTCTTCAAGCGATGCCGCAACGCCGGGCTTCAACTCCGGCGCGGTCGGCGCTCCCTTGGGGAACGGAAGTACGTAGAGGATGAGGTGCTTGAGCGGAAACACCTGAAACGCGCGCTTGTTCGCGGACGGCACTGGCAGCTCTCCAAGGGTCATGAGCGCCGACAGACGAAGATGGTGCAACATGCCCGCTACATCCAGGCTGCCCCATCGACCGGTGGACGATACAGACAGTAACCGCATCCTGCTAAGGATTTCGGCCCTGTTACCCACGTTCAGGATCGAACGCATCTCCACCCTCCTCACTTTCGATCGTTTTCCTTCTCGTGTCCGCCGATGATTGAGTATTCAAATCCGATCAGCGGAGACGGTCGGTTTCACCCACAAGAATTAGCCCTTTAGGATGTTCATCAGAGTCCGGCCATCCTTGTATTTAATGTCTGCAATTCGCCAACCTGTTTTTATTTTTCGCATTTCAAACACTATCTCTTCGTCAGTGCCTATGTTTTTGAAGCGAGCAGCTACCAATACATCTCCGCCCTTATTGTTGAGACGGACAATATTGAATTTAGTGATTTGAAAGTCTTGAGCGTTATAAAGAGGATCAAAATCAATTTTGCCAACCTCACCCTTAGACTGACGCTGGTCATTCAGATAAAGCTTGAGCAATGGGTCGAAGAAATAATGACCGAGTAGTTTTTCACTTTGAGGGTACCGCAGCGGGTCCGATTTTCCTTTATGAGCCTGATACAGTTCCGCGACTAGCTCTTCCGGTGTTCGGGTAGGCTCTGGCAAATCTTTGCCGAAGACCAAACTGCTCCCCATAACAATAGCCGTAAACAAAATAACTAAACGATTCATTTCACACCTCGTGATCAATACTGCGTTTCAGCGGCTCGCCCACGCA
>JBKPHJ010000347.1:0-9539 GCA_046729835.1 Thermoproteota archaeon | reverse complement strand
TGCCAAAGCAGCTTGATATGCATGCGGGCGAATTTTGGTCAGGGGGAAGCTACGAAATACAAACTTCAATTTGTTTCCTTGACGTTCTTGGACTTCCTTTACAATCATGTAGGCCTGGGCGCAATACGGACATTCATAATCGCCGTATTCTACTAATGTTACAGCAGCAGTTGCAGATCCTTGGATATGATCCCTTGATTCGTCTACAGGCAATGTCAGTTTTATGCTGTCTTTTTCACCCTTGGTCATATTTACCTATTTTTATCACTTCGTTTAAGGATTTAAGGCCATCGTCATAGACTCGATTGTTACGAGCTATCGCTAAAGAGCTCATCAAACCAAAAAGCTTGATGTCCAACCATTAGACAAATAATATGAATCGTAAGAGGGATCACTTTTAAGATTGTGAGCAGATACATTCTATATGTCTTCAGATATAGCGCAAGTGGAAAATGGGGAAGGGTTATTGGACAAAGAAGCGACTAGTTATGACGATATATTTGATGCATCTAGGATGTCACTACAGTTTAATGCTGATGTATCGAGGTAAATAATAAGTTGGTTTATTTCCATATATTCTATTAGAAAAAATATCAGATTTAAGTAAGCGCCCGGATTTGGCTAATGCAGATAAACTAAATCCTTATTCATTATAGCAGATTCGTGAGCACCAAATATTTGGTAATCGTGGGAGCAATATGAACAGGCTACATTCATCATTCCACTCTATAGAAATCGCACTTTTTTTGGTTGTTGCAACTAGCACTTCTATAATTAGTATTGGTTTGAATTCACCTCAGATCGCATTGGCACAGCAGCAGCAACCTCAAGCTAATCTTACATCTGTTGAACAGCAACAGCTAATGGAAGGCATTTCTTTTGAAATTGATAATGTGACCTTTTCACATCATACTGCATCAGTCAATGGAATTCAGATGCACTATGTAATTGGAGGTCAAGGAGATCCTGTAGTTTTATTGCATGGATGGCCACAAACATGGTACGAATGGAGACATATTATCCCTGCATTGGCGAAGAATTATACGGTAGTCGCACCTGATCTAAGAGGACTCGGAGATTCTTCTAAGCCTGCTACTGGCTATGACGGTAATACTACTGCGGAAGATATCTATCAACTGTTATCTCAGTTGGGGCTTAACCAAAAAATCTATTTAGTAGGACACGACATAGGGGTTCAGACAGCTTATTCTTATGCTGCTGCCCATCCTAATAATGTAAGTAAGTTGGTAATATTGGACGTCCCCGTGATATTGGACGTCCCCATTGCTGAGTTCTCCCTTCCTGGTCTTGGCCCACTCTGGTGGATTAGCTTTCATCAGACACCTGATATACCTGAAGCTCTAACTGCTGGAAAAGAAAGAGAATATCTTTCGTGGTTTTATAGGCATGCATATAATCCAGAAGTAATTACTGAAGCTGATATAGATAAGTATGTTAGCAGCTATTCTGCGCCTGGGGGAATGCGCGCTGGCTTTGAATACTATAGAGCGTTCCCAATAAGTGCAGAACAGAATAAAGAACACTCTAATGTCAAGCTCCAGATGCCTGTTCTAGCTCTTGGTGGAGAGTATAGTTTTGGCAGTGCGGCATTGACTTCAATGAAGTCTCTTGCTACAGATGTGCGTGGCGGCATAGTTCCTCTCTCTGGACATTGGATTGCTGAAGAGCAGCCAGAATTTCTTATTAAACAGCTTGCGTCGTTCTTTAGTGAGTAACAGAAGAATGGCGTCTACAACATCAAATCAGTTTACATAAGTTGCCAGTTCGACCCAGGCGTAGCATCTAGGTTAGAATCCATATCGCTATCCACCGTCACTTCCATCTCTGTTAAGTTTGTTCTCGAGAGAAGAAGTTCATATGCTGCCACTACAACGTAGTTTCAAGGCCTCAGAACCAGTAAGGGATAAATGTGCTTCTTGAAAATCCGGAAGGGTAGTTGACTGATATCCAAACATATAGAAGAAAATATTACACGCTTAAAGCAGCAATTAGAATATTTTGAAAGACATGTACAGTTCAAAAATCAAGAAGTTAAGAAAGAATATTTTCGAGCTTTATCTCAAATTTTGAAAGCGGAGGAAGCTATTCACCTTTTTGCTGAAGTCTTCTATAGTGGTAAGTAGTCCCAAGCAAACCAATCAATCTGATAGCAAGGTAGATAGATCCCATAATATGCAGAGATGTTGCTCACTTTAAACAGCAGGCAAAAGAGAACATTGCTAGATATGTAGATGAAAAACTTCCAGAGGAGTAGGAGAAATGTCTGGTTGAATTAAACAGTATCCTAAAAGAAGAGTATGCCACAGACGTAGGACAGTGTAAAGGGTGACAAAATAAAGGCTTTAGCAAAAGAATGTTATGCGATGAAACTAGAATTACTTACTAATGCTACGGTAGTAGATGATGCCATCCGGTTAGTAGCTTCACATACCGCAGCACCTACGACAACAGAAAAAGATAATTCTGATGAGAGAGAGTTCCTGTAGATGAGGAAGTTAGTAATAGAGATAACGGCGAGAAAATTACTGAACGCGATGAACATTTTTATATTCTTCAAAAGCAACTCGTTGAGTACTTCTTGGAGAAATGTGGTTCTGACAAAATAGGAAAGACAAGAAAGATAGAATAACTGATTTTTGATAAATATTGATATGAGGGCAAGAGATAACAAGTCGAGACTGTATTTTCAGTTTAGCTGATCCTATTTAAAACACTGAATTCGGTGACCGTAATCACAGCACTTTTCATCTTCATGCTATTTCAGTAACCTTGAATTACGCCATCTTTACCAACTAAGGTGTATGCCCTGATCACGGCTAGCTGCAAAGATCCTAGTCACAGCAGTAGCGTCTGATAATGACGGTGGTGTTTAGGCTACGCATAAGTTTGGGACCATAACGGTAAGAATAGGGTCATAGCAGTAAGAGATATACGTAAAAGTGGAACAACATATGTTATTACACATAAAATATGAAACATAAACGCTCACAAGTGGAACAGCAGAAGATATTCATTAGAAGGCAACAAGTCTTAGAACTAGCGTCTGATGGTTACACAGAAAGAAACATAGCTGCTCAGTTGCATGTTCCTCTTACTACAGTCCACAGAGATCTTACATTCTTTAGGCGTATGGCAAAAGAGACTATAGATAGTTACGTACGGGACGAGTTACCATTTAGGCATTTGAAATGCCTGACGGGTTTCGATAACATCATGCGGGAAATGTCTGAGGTCATAAAAGATGAGAATGTAGACCTTAGATCTAAGATCCATGCAGCCACTGTGAAGATGCAAGCCTATAAACACACCCTTGAAATGATGGATCTGACTGTTGGAGTGGATAACGCCATAAAGTTTCTTGATAGATACAGAGAAGATACTTTGACGCAGGGAGATCAAAGCGTCTATACTTATGAAGAGTTAGAACAAAGGAGGAGAGAAGCAGTATTTTGACTAAGTATGTAAGTACGCATTTCGTCTGTCTCTGCAGTTCTGGCACTAGGTTGACTTTAATAAAAGACCATTTACGCATCCATTACAAAAGATCTACAACTGATACCACGAGCTCCTTTGGTTGACTTTAACTTCTATCCCCGGTGAGCATAGCTTACTCAACCACCCTGATCTTTTTAATGATCCTAGTGAGCCAGAAGATCTTACAAATAACGACCTAACTTTGTTTAACATCAAGATAGAGAAAATGATGCTAATTTCTGTTTCGGGATTTGCACATTCTATTTGTATGTTTGTTTATTGAAATCGTTATTAATTACCCTTACTAATACAAATATACATATCAAAATGTCACCCAAGTTCAACGAGAGTAGTAATAATAGTAGTAGCAACATGACATCATCTGTTATTGCAATAACTGGATTAAACCTTGCTTTATCATATGAGAACGCAGCTATTGATAGGCTGGAGAAAAGATTATCCGAGAGTATAATACCGGAAGTTAAAGATAGGCTAAAGCGTCATCTTGAGCAGACTCGAGAGCAACAAGAAAGACTAAGGGAGAGAATAAAGGCGTTGGGAAGCGTAGGAGTAGATCCTACATATGAAAAAGGTAGGTTACCTATACCAGAGCCTCCGAGACAGCTGAAAATGATGATCGAAAGCACTAGTTCAGATAAAGAAAGAGAAGTTTGGGAATCATTAAATGATTTGATAATAGAAAGGGCAGAAGCTATTATGTATAAAGGCGGGATTCAGGCACTTGAACTCCTTAAGGTAGACAAAAAGACGATTAAGGCTTTAGAGAGGAATCTGAAAGAGGAAGAATCATTTGGAGATTGGTTAGAAAAGAATAATCCAAAGATAGCAAGGAGATTGATGACAAGACAGATGGAGGAGAAGAAAAAGTATGGAAAGAAGAAGAAAGTAACTCAAGATGAACAAGAAACCATATCAACAACGGTAACAGCGTCTACATGAAACCTAGTACGAGATGAACAGTGAACTCACTTAATTTCAGGTGGGGTTACTTAAGCAGATAGACAGAGGTAGGCAGTCCTATTCCTTCAGTGTGTTCCTGATTTTAATACCTACTTGGTGTACTTCATGACATAAGTAACAACCCAACTTACCAACGTGGACTACTCCTTCCGCTTTTTCTGTTTGCTCGTCTTACATTGGCTTGTTGAGAGGAGAAATTTCAGAGATAATAGTAGTATGTCTCGTTGTATTCATCATATACTTACCCAATTGTGACAAAACATAGCCTTATTCGTCGTGACAAAACATAGCCTTATTCGAAACGATAGTAACCAGTTCATGTACTAATGTGTCTTTGTTCTGCATAATTCCAAGGTTTAGGTATTAATTTAGACTTCCATTTTCTCTATTCATTTTCTACTATTCTTGAAATCTTCTTCTCTGTATATCTTACCATTGCGAAGATGCGGATTCTCCCTAACCCTGTAGTAGTAATGGAACTGAAGCTGCTGATGATCCTAGGAATAAATATTATACTTTACCATCGTAGATCAAGAAAGGAAGAGATGAATCTATATGATTTAATCAACAGCAAGGAAATAAGATATCCAGATTCGATCCCTCTGAACAGTTGCTTGTGGAATATTGGATTCCTTCTCAAAATAAGGAATGGAGGAGTTGTGCCAGCGACGGAGAGAATTCTATCAATAATAATCATAATATATTTGGAGGATATGGTTATGCCAGGAATGAATAGTACTTTCGTCCCAAGATTCTTTAATGACATCTAAGAATGAATCTTTTTCTACAACCTTATGACAATGATCGCACTCCATTTTCTCATATTATCATTAAAAGTACAACAAAGAATAAGACTTTGTATGATATAATAGCCAAAGATTGTGATATTGTCGTCTACTTCGTTAGTCGCATAACTCATCACATCACTCCATTAAGAAATGAAATGTGTAAATCCCTGAAAGTACTAAGAAATTCATGAGTACTATGAGTTTCAGAGCAAAAGAAGAAAGCCATCCTCGTCATAAGAAATCAAGACATACAGAAAATGTACTCATATTACAAGGAGGGGGTTCTCTAGGAGCATTTGCATGTGGTGTATTCAAAGCATTGGTAAAAAAGAAAATAAGAATAGATATAGTTGCTGGGACATCCATAGGAGCCATTAATGCAGCTATAATTGTCGGAAGTAAAAGTGACCATCCTGAGAATGATCTTGAAGAGTTTTGGTTGGAGATTGCAGAGAGTAATTATAAGATCATTCCCGATATCTATCTGATCGATTACGATATCCATAATCAGAGATATGTACCAAAGCAAATATCTTCTGCTTCAGCCAATGCCGCAATATTTGGAGTTCCAAAGGTGTTTATTCCAAGATGGCTGAAGCTACAATCTACTAAGCAAGATGTATTGCCAGATGGCGTAGATTACGAACAACAACGATCACCGCCATATTTTGCTGATCCAAGGGGGTGGACTTATCTATACGACCATTCACCACTTGTAAAGACACTTGACAAATACATAGATTACAAGAAGCTTAATCTGGCTGCAACAAGAGAAGAGCTACCTGAAGTCCTTCGCCTCATAATAACCTCAGTAGATGTCATGACTTCTAGACCACTTATATTCGACAATACCAAAATAGAAATCAAAGCAAAACATATTCTAGCAAGCTCGGGGTATCCTATATATGGATTTCCTTGGATTGAGGTTGATAAGGGAGTTTATGGATGGGATGGTAGTCTACTTAGCAACACTCCGGTAAGAGAAGTACTTTCTGCATCTCCTCGAAATGACAAAAATATCTTTATTGTAGAAAATTATACCCGAAATATTCACAGACTTCCTTCTAATATGGCAGAAGTTGAAAGTAGAGCTAAGGACATACTCTTTTCTGATAAGAACATGGATAATATCAAAATGTCTAGACTTATTACGAGACAAATTCAGCTGATAGAACGACTTTATGAAGTCTTTGATAAGTTAGCTGACCATTCAAAGCTCGATGCTAAAGAGGTAGAAAGGATAAAGGAAGAGTACAATACACTAATAGAAAACTATGGCGCAGTCATAAAATCAGTCACAAGAATAGTTAGGACTGAGCTTGAATCTCCTTCCATATTACAGAATGCAGATTTTTCTCTCAAAACAGTTAAAGAGCTAATAGTGCAAGGTGAGAGAAAGACACACGAGGAATTGGCGTATTGTGAAAATATACAGTATCAGTTCTAATAGTCCTATTTAGCGTATCCATCTACCATATGGTCAGTTCATAAGTATATTTAAGAATAGAGGATAGACTCTGGTCAGTGGTAGCTGTAACAATCTTTTGTCAATTTCCTTTATTATCCAATCGTCATCGTCTTGAAATTATGTCCATAGTTTTTGGTTTTTTCCGCCCATACACAGACTGGTAATGCCCACGCAAAGGTTATGTGACACAATGAGCGTGAGTTATGTCGCTCTGGAAGTTTCAGTAATATGTATATTATATTAACTAAAAGCGTTATTATATTATGCATTATATGAAGACATCATGCAGAACAATTATTCCGTAGGTTTTGCTGCCATGTTGTTAACTCTGGCAGCAATTGGGACAATCGCCTTAACTTCCTTAATACAACCACAGGATGCAAGAGCCCCAATCGGTTTAAGACAAGCTCCTCCTGTTATCACGGGCGATAACGTCTACGTAGCATGGTGGAGTAACAAGACAGCAAATAATAATGATGATGTATTGTTCAGAGCTTCGTAGTAGTGATGGTGGGCAAACATTTAGTGACAAGATGAACTTGAGTAATAGCACTGATTTGAATTCTTCAAGAGTAGAGATAGATGCAGACGCAGACAGCGTAGTCGTTACATGGTGGGAAGCAAATCAGACAGCTGAGACACCTGTTATGAGAGTAAGTAATGATAATGGGGAAACCTTTGGACCAGTACTGAAGCTAGCAACTAACGGAACTATTGGCGAAAGTGAGTGAGTGAGTGAGCAGGCAGAGCCAATATCCTTCGATCTTTCTTTTATCTTAAACAAGTGCACGAAATACGGAAATACGGTCATATTAGTGTACTTCGTTTTTTGTAAATATGACATACCTTTAACGATTTTTTTGTATCAGTTGTAGCGCTTTTACTGGCAGCGAGCAATTTGCTAGTTATTGTGTAGGTAAGAATATTTATATTAATTGTCTATAAGTCGCCTAATTACAGAAAAGTCTCCACGCTAGGCGACACCATGAATAGTAGGTCATGGCATGCATCGCAATTCAGATTGGACGCAATCTGTTTCTTTCTAACAGTTACATCACAAATTATCCTTTTCATTTACTTCAATGATTAGGGAACACATAAAGCTACAAAACATATGAGGTCTTCTATTTTTTTAACTGTTTCTGTGATATACATAGTCGTTCACCTCCTTTTCTATTTAATCTCAAAATTAGATCTTCTTGTGCATGTTCTACTTTATCTTGTTTGAATGTGAAAACATATTTCAATATTTCAGGAGAAGATAAGTCGCCGAAACTAATACATTAGCACAAAGCTTATGAATACTACAAGAAATGATTAAATAATATATACTGGTAAGTCATTTGTGTAATCCTATCAAAATGTCAATGATTGGATCGAAAAATTAGACATTGCAGAGGGATTAAAGCAGTTATTAATAGATACTGGCCTTACTATTGAATCGACGGTCAGATATAGCTATCAAGAGGTCTCGGAAATATTACAGATAGATCCATATATTGGTAAGATAATTGTTGAAGCAGCACAGAAGGTTATACAAGAGAGATACACTCAGGCAGATGTATCATCATGAACTGTGAGGATCAGAATGTATACTTAATTCTGTAGGTATATTTGGCTATACTTTATTAGTAATCATATACTTTTTTGTGCATACTTTACTATGGCTAATACCACCACTAACGCTATTAACGAACACATAGAATATCGAGAATTCCTTTGATTCAAATACCACGTTACTCATTCAATCCCAGTCATTATTCGGAAGAAGGAAATCGGAAAAGTATTCGTCGAGGTCAAAGACAACTTGGTAATAACAGCTGGGAAAAATAAGAAAGATTATGAATATTTGATTCCAAAGACAAAAGTCGATCATTATGATGATAAAAAAGTTTATCTCATCATTTCAGATGATTCTTTGAAGGAGTTTGAGATCTAGACCTCTAGGATTAAAAGCACTGCCTCTATTAATATTAGTCAAATTCCAATATGGCTTCACAAGTTGATTTAAAAAATTCTTAAATAACTTGTTTTGCTAAACTTCACGATGCATAAACTACAGACATCGAATTCAGACCCTTATCAAGGGGGAGAGCAATATTTTGGTTAACGTTAATGTAGCGCTCTTCGTTCGACTGGAGGCAAAGCCAGGAAAAGAGTCTGACGTCGAAACATTTCTTCGTGAAGCTTTACCGCTTGTTCAAGAGGAACCATCAACAACTGCTTGGTTTGCAATCCGTCTAGGACCATCTACATTTGGCATCTTCGATGCCTTTCAGGACGAGCCGGGTCGGCAGGCGCACCTTTCTGGCCGCGTAGCAGCAGCAGTGAGTGAGAGAGCTTCTGAGCTTTTCGCCCAGCCACCTCCTATCGAGAATATCGATGTCCTTGCAGCCAAGCTACCTCCATAGAGGAAATTTTTATCATAATTGCATTTAACGCCGCCGGCAAGAAGACATCTACTTTATCAGCAAGAAAACTGTGATTGTATCAAGCCCTTAGACCAAGTCGACGCCTCAGTAAAGTTGGATATTTGTGAAGGAATGCCGCACAAACGTCAACATCTATTTAATACGCCAGAATCAAAGATTGCACTTTCCAAGTTGAATGACTTCTTAAGAACGTATTTAGATTATTAAACAAACAAGAGTAGGATCTTTACTAGTTTGCCCGACAAGCCAATGAGTAATCTTACTTTTAAATTTATGTACTTTATACTTATATTTAGAGATCTATTCCTTGGACCTAAGAAGATTCTAAGAAAGATAGATAATATTAGGAATGGTTCATCAGTTCTAGATTATGGA
>JBKPHJ010000346.1:0-1524 GCA_046729835.1 Thermoproteota archaeon | reverse complement strand
ATCATCAAATATGGCGTGAATTCGTTCCTCTGTAAAGCCTATGTCATTTAGTCCAAAGTTAGAGTTTTTTATCTTTATTACTAGGTGATTCAGTTCTGAGTTGTATTTTACATCCACAAAGATCTCTGGATTTCCTCCATTGAAAAAAGAAGGGAAATTGAGTTCAGAGAAATCTAATGCATTGTCAGCATTTTCTTTTAGTCCAAATACTGCCAGCTCATTTTCAGTGGCACCGGTACGCTTGCAGACTCCGGTAAGTGTGAAATAGTCCATATTGCTTTTCTCTGACGTAAACAGAGTGTTGGAGGGCGACGACGCGCTAGGGGAGTCTGGACTTTTTGCCTTAAACTTACCATGTCCATTAGATATCGAAATCACCGACCCCCTCTCTACTAAGCCAATCCAAGCAACTTACACAATCATATGTAAGTTGAAATGACCTACTATCACGAGATCGAATTCTTTCAACCATATTGCTAAGGTGATCTTCAGGTAAACTCTCACCCATCTGTAACAAGAAAATTATTGTGATAGAGTTCATTGGCGTTACTCTTCCTGTTGCTAAAAAGCTCCGATTACTGGCTGCGATTAACTGTTTTCTCGTATAACTTTTGTTTGGCTCTTTAGTATCACCCAGATTTTTTCTAAATCTAGGTTTTATGCAAATATTGTCAATAGGAATTATCAACATCTCTCAGTATTTCCTTGTTCCTTCAAGGGATAGCTTGTCTCTGGAAGATTTCCATTATTAGAACATAATCTTACAGAAGTGATGCATATTCCATTATGCTCTAGTTCAAAATTGGGAGTAGTTCCTGATACTCGACTCTCATGCACACGCAAGGAAATTTGCTCAGCCAACCGTGACGGCAGAAATAGGATATCCCTTAAGCATTCGCTTATACGTTCGTCAGGGGATAAGTCTTCTAACAGTTCCCGAAATTCATCTAGCTGTATATCTGTGATTAGATGTGAACTGTAATCCTCAGTCCAAACATTCCTTGAATCCTGGCTGTCTCCAATTCCTCGAAAAGGGCTTGATTCTTGCTCCTTTTGCTCAACAGAGCTATTTTCTGTTGGATTGACTCCAACAGAATTATCGCTTTTATCGCTGGTGTCGCGATCATTATCAAAAACCTCTGAACATTGACCAGTATCGGTTGCAATAGCAGCAAGAAGCTTGGGTTCCTTCCTCTTTTTCTTTTTGACCTGAGCACTAATTTTACCAGCTTTCCGCTTTGTAGCGCTTTTGGTCTCTGGAGGAAGGTACTTCCTTATTGTATCTCTATTCCATATATCTTCACAATCAAGCTCAATCCTCACCCGACATTTTTCAGGGAGAAGTCGTTCTTCATCTCTAAGGATAAGATATAGCTCTGGAACGTATTCGCTAGCTAACAACTCTCTTTTCTTTCTGATTTCTTCCAGGACTTGTTCATAATGATTCAATTGATGCGCCTCCCTTCGATCTTGATAGAACAATCATTATCAGTAACTGGATGGGATGTGCTCTTTGTATCGTTA
>JBKPHJ010000345.1:0-35742 GCA_046729835.1 Thermoproteota archaeon | reverse complement strand
GACATAGCCATTTTTCTGCATTTCATAAACTCAAGTCAGACGAGATCTGGCACTTTTACAAAGGAAGTGCGTTAACAATCTATGCTATCGATAACAGTGGTGATTTAAAACTCGGAAATAACATAGATCAGGATGAACAGTGTCACGCCATAATCAAAGCTGGATTATGGTTTGGAGCGAGGGTTAATGATGTATCATCATTTGCGCTCATTGGATGTACCGTGACACCTGGTTTTGATTATAAAGATTTTGAACTAGGAAGGAGAAGCGATTTGATCAAGCTATTTCCCCAGCACAGGTCGCTTATACTAAGCCTGACTAGAGAATAGAAATGCAAATAACCATCTGATAAAAGATGAACTTTGTATTGCAACATAATATATTACCATTTCAAGGAACTAACTGCCTAGCATTTGGTATAAGTCGGATATTCTGGTGACGTAAATGATTATACACAAGATTTGTAAGATATACAATCCATTACTCCGATGATTGATGATGATGATTGTCCCTTAGTCAAGTATTTTTAGGGTTAAAGTAAAGCTGATACTATAATGAAGTCTGGGGATAACCGATCCCATAGAAAAAATGACGGAGATATCTGCAAGGAATTACTGAAATTCTTGAACGGCATAACCAGCTCTATGACTTTTAGAATAAGACTGTTTGGTAGCTCAAATGATTGTCATATTTCTGGCCATTGTATGATGCATCATATACTACGCACAATTTGCACAAGAATATAACCGTGAACTGGTAATTATAATGATGAGGATAAAGTATGGTTAGGCTGATTCAAACCAACAAGCCAAAAGGGTTTCTTACTTTGGAGATAAGCAAGAGCGAAATTGAAGATATTCTGGAGTCTCTCGATACGATGATAGAAAGACAGCAACGAACACTATTGGAGAATCTTCCTTCAACTGAGGAAGAGAGAAGAAGGGTTGATAAGTATAAGCAGTTAAGAGAAGATTTCCGCAAAGTGATGCAAAACATTTAGTTTAATGTTTTGTCGTAATCCCTTCAGTAGAGGTTCTTTCGAAATTAACTATCTGAAGGAAGGAAAATGATAGGCAGAGATAGCTGGTCGATTGAAAATAGGACTAATCTTCTGGTATTCACTTAGAATTCTTTGAAGTATTATTATATGGTACGCTTCATGCGTAATTTTTCCTTACCTCTTCTGTTGTTTGGCGATGTTCTTAGAGGGCACTTACAGCAAGGACAGATATATCCGTCATGAAATAGATATACTTCACATCTGCGGCAATATTTTATTCCAAGACTATAACTTCCAATACTTGAACCTATTCTTGTACATATATTGCGACAAGGCAAAAGGAAACACAATACAGAACAATTTGAATATCCTAAAAGTATTGTAACACCTATCTGTGAGGGGGAGTGTCTTTTTTGTTGTTGCCAGTGATGATGTCTTAAGAGGAGAATATATGAATCAAAAATGTGGGTCAGAGATTTTGTTTGTCCTTTAGGTAGTCATAAAAACTATCTATCTACCAGTCAAACCAATCCAAGTCGGAGCCGTATTAAATCAAGTCGGATAGATTGCACATAACGTCTAACATTCTGATGCTAATGAAAACAATATGCTGAGATAAGCATAAGATTGTTCTCTATCGTTGTGAAGTAGACTTCCTCAGCCTGGATATACGTCTATGCCATAGAATAAAGCCACAGCTGGTAGCAACGATAACGATAATTGCGGCAATAACAAAAGATATCGCCATTGGAGAGTCACCCCCAAAGTCAAAGAGAGAATCTTGTACATTGATTGGAAAAGTGAATGATACTTGACGACCTGTAAAATAGATATCATAAATGTCGAGATCCAGAGAATAGATTCCAGGTTTTTCGAACTTGTAATGATAAGTATAGTGTCCATATGGGACAGCTACTGGTCGATCTAATTTTGATAGTACGCTTCCATCCTTAGAGATTGTTATGTCTACCGGTAGTCCACTTATATCATCTCCGTTGACAGAAGCGATGGCCAGGAGTATGTTGACATCTGTACCCGATCGTGGTTGTTGCGGATCAGTCGTGACGCCAACATCGTAATTTCCGATTCTTTGTTGCAAGGCACCTCCCGGCATATCTGCATTAGATTGAGCGGGAGTGAAGATGAGAAGCAGGCATCCAAATACAACTCCTATCGTACAGACCTTCTCAAATTTCTTTTTATTAGAGAAGGCGTTGCAAAAATAGTATAGAACATTAGGATTGACTAAGGCGAACGAAAAGAGGCGTCTGCATAGAGACCCGTTAGCAATTTTACAATTGAAAATGCATAAAATTATATCAATCGATACCCTATAATAGTCGCTCCGTTTAATAATTAACATAATTGAAACGTAATACACTTTCCGCCTATATTATCAATGTGAACACCATGAGCAAATCTACGGCCAAAGAATACATGTTTAGATTAAATTCATTTAAGACCTTTTATTCAGAACATGTACAACATATCGATCGACACACTTATCGAACAAATTAATGAAGATTCAGCAGATCCATACGATATTCTTAGTCAGTATGCAAGTTATTTGAAAAAACTAACACTATTTCAAATTTAAGCTTAAAACAACGAGTAGTAACGGTGAAGAATTTTCTTGAATATAACGACGTTGATATCAGCCCAAGGAAATTCAAGTTGAAAATAAAACTACCGAAAGCAGTTAGAAGGAACAAAGAGGCAGTTAGAAGACATTGTAAACATACTAAACACCTGCCCAGACATTAGACTAAAGACCTACATGATGGCTCTTGCAGCAACTGGAATGAGAGCAGTAGAGGCCCTATCAATACGGAACAAAGATTTAGATCTACAGTCAAATCCTGCAAAGCTATTTGTCAGAGGTGAATACACGAAAACAAAATCAGATAGGATAATCTTTCTTACGTCAGAACTATGCCATCAACTGTCTTCATGGCTTGATTATAAATATCGCTCAAGGCGAGTTTGTTATTCTAATAATGGCAGGAGCATTACAGAATATAGAACACCTGACAAGAAAGAAACTGACTTAGTATTTGCAGTCTATCAATCAAGCAAGAATCCTAATCCTGATAACCTATATGTTGACTTACAGAATTCTTTTGGAAAGACTTTAGATCGAATGGGTAAGGATACTAGGGAAGACGGTAATGAAAAACGCAGAGAAATTACTCTACATTCCTTTAGGCGATTTGTAAAGACCACAATTTCTGATCTAGGTTACCAGGACTTCTCTGAATACTTTATCGGACATTCAGGCTCTACATATTGGACAAAAAAAGAATTAGAGAAAGCAGACATATTTCGAAAGATTGAACCATATCTTACATTCCTAAATGTTCACCAACTACAACGACAAGGTGCAGACATACAAAGTAAAGTGGATGAATTAGAAGATTTAAATCAATCGTTACTAGAACGGGATAGGACTAAGGATGATGCGATTGCACAATTATCAGATCAACTTATGACGTTAACTGTAAGACTACGGGAGATAGAGAGAAAACAACAGGCGTAACCTGTTTTGTGAACTGGCGGTGAAATCTAATTTGGTAGTGTAATATTGTAATGGAAAACATAGATTTGCTTAGTGTGTCATTATGAAATGTGTTAGATACATTAATCATAAACAGAAAGCCAAAAGTGAAAAGCTTCCTTTTAGATTAACAAAGCTTGCAGTCAAACTTCTGTATGCTACCTTGTTTAATACTAAATACATAGTGTCTCGAATCAAACTCGTATATTCATCATGATTTAATGAAAGAATTTGAATCACTGAAACAAGTAAGAACCTAAATTTAACACTTTAGCGTCCATTTATTATTGTAATAGATCCACTTTAGCTGAGATTAGGCATTTAAAATAAAGGATATATAGGAACTGAATCAATTTATCTAATGCATCACTGCCTCAAATGGAAAAAAGATTGAGTCGAATACTTTCGTGTACTGACAATTCAGAGGATTCTATACATTATATCATGTTAAAACTATCAAATGATTCTTCAGTAGCTAATGAAAGCCATGATTCCATCTCTTTTCGCCTTTTACTAATAATCTCAACTATGTCACCGCTTTGACTATTTCGAACTATTCCTTCGTAGTAATTATGATATTTCTTTTTTAGTACCTCTGTTATCCTCTGTGTTGTATCTACCTTTAATGCAAAATTAGATTCTCTTGTCATAACATTAGATTTTGCCTTAGAATACAATAAAGTCCAAAATCTTTTAGTACGAATAACACAAGCATCTTCTGGACTAAATACATGTCCGTACTCATTTTTCCAGGTAATATGTTTAGGACTTCGGGGAGAATTAACTTTCTTAATTTTATCAAGCCAACTGGGATACTTTGGATATTTCTTTACAAATGTATTGTTTCGTATACTCTCAACCTTGTCGTCTGGTGGTAGACTAGTCATTATTGCTACAAAGTAATCAAGCATTCTTTGAGGATTGAATACTTCGTTTACCCAAGAAACTACAAGTAAGTCTCTATCTAGGTTGTTTTTATGACTATCACCTTTGCTGACAGGTGGATGAGCCGCCTTAGCTAAACAGTATATTATATATATTCCAAAAATATTTATCAACTGCTCAATATTTTCCTCGAACTTAAGTACGCGTGGAAAGTAACAGCGCATAAGTTCATCTAATATGGAGACTCCAAATTCGTGGGACCAATACCTTATATCTCTTTTAACTTTGTCTATTATACGGTATTTGTAACCAAAATGCTCTATCATACGTTCTTCCACTAGAAAATCCAAATGTCTATGAATGATTCGCTTACTCAGTGTTTTTTCTTTGATAGATTGTTTCATTTCAGTCTTGTTGATTTTTCCATTCTCATAAAGAGCTTGAGCCTGTTTCTCGTTCACTCTTTTAAGTGGTGCCTTGTGTGTGCAATCAGCTTGTCAGGTGCCTTCTTCAATGCTGCAATATCAACAACCAGAGATGGACGTGTATAGTCAACGCAAGCGTCAATTCTGTTGTTAGCTTTATCTACAAATTCTATTACTGCGTTGATAACGTTATACGGGTTATGGTATATGCTTGTCTTTTGCTTGCTATTTTTCATAAATCGCTAACAGCCATATAAGAAAAGTAAGCTATATTTTATACTTAGCTAACTCGAATACCTTGTCAATGGTATTTACCACTATCAAATGATCATCTGTGAATTGATATATGTTTCCATCTGCGCATACTTGATTTATTTTCTCTTGGAGAGGATTTACAAGGATATTCTCTCCAATATCGTACTGAATGGTAGTTTGCCAGGAACTAATGAGGGTTTGGAGTTAATTACTTAGAATACATTTAAAAGTCATACTGCGTCGAGGTAATAAGACATATCATCAAATCCATCTCACAGTAATAATAATAATAACGAGTACCGTCATCATCGCCTTACAAAGTTTTTCTTGATTGTCTCACTATATGTCATAGTTGTATCGATTCTGGCTATTTATTCTACTATTGCTGCATCTGAATATGGTCTAAAAAAAGATGATATGCAAGTCCAGTCTCTTATACATTTAGTTAAATCTAATAATTGGTTGAATGATTATGAGGAACAGAAATTAGGAGAAATAATACTGCAGTCTCAAATAGATAATATGAATATCACCTTACAAAATAATAATGCTATTCACAATCAAGCCAATTATTATCTGCATAAATACAAGTCATATATTGATACTCTGCATACTGATAAATCAGTTGAAGGTTCATTAGCAAATCTACAACATAAAGTAGAAGTTGAGAATAGTGCATATGAAAAGTCTTTACTCAATATTTCTGAAGCTTCAAAGATTATAACAACATACGAGCTTATAACTATACTACTAATTATAGGTGCAGGATTAGGGGGTATATCAGAAATTGCAAAGAACAAGCTGATTGGATATCCAGGACTTGCTGTTGGTAGTGCAGGAGTAATAATATTGTTATTGTTCTTGTTTACGGGTTTACCCATATAGCTGGACGACAACTATTTCATTAATTTTCGTGTAATTTTCGTTTGAACTTTCGTCGGATGCTGAAGGTTCGATTTCACACGCGAGAAGCTAGAGATTATATGAATAGTCCAGAGAAGCTAACCGCTCCTTGATAGCAATTTCAGGTGTAGTATGAAAATAGAGGATACAAGATAGTCTTATCAGAAGGTGTCCTAATTATCATCAACCAAAGTATATTTTTAGCTGGCATTCAATAACGGAAAGTCAAATATTAAGAAAACCTGTATTTTTTAACTCTTCTACCGATTCCTCTCTAAGCTCCAACCAAAGGAAGCCACATTAAAGTCGAATAGAGATTGATAGAAATAGATCCTTCAGTAGTAGTATGGTAAATGCCTGTCGAGAATGAATGGGACGATGATCGAAATCGATATGATTCAGTTTTAGACAATGATGTAAATGGAATTCTGCTATTTTAACTATTTGTTGAATATCTTTTGATAATACATAGTTTATAGATGCCAGATATGTCAGAGTTCATGGAAGTATTCAAGAATAAGAAATGATGAAAATCCATTTCGTTCAGAATAAGTATACCTCATTAGTTGATTTTATAAAGCTGTTTATTAGAATGGAAATATGATTACTGCTTCAGAAAATCCTACATAACGGTCTTCTAAAATAACCTTTAACCGCCGCCAATGATTTCATCAGAATATGTACCACAGGATCGGCTTATACACTTCGAAAAGATGATGAAAACAACCGAATTAGCATATAAACAAGAGATTGAATCAATGATATTCAAAGAAAAGCTTGAAGAGTATCATGATTTTATCAAATCAAAGTTAGCCGGATCAGAAGAAAGATGATACTTGTTGCTACAAGCCGATAATGAGTCTTAACGCGTCCCAGCTCATCAAGACATCTAACGTTATCGCCTATCGATTCATAAAAATTAATTTAGCATTATTCAGAAAATCCAAAAAATCACAAGTTCTGTATAGTTCTGAATTTAGAACTATAGTTAGTTTTAGATTCTGACCCATCTTTGTTCTAACGATATAGACATAATGCAATACCAGCAAGAGAGGAGTCAATGCAAGAAAAACCACTCTAATCCAAAACAGCTAAATAGTATACTCAGCGAAGGTCATTACTATTTCTGTTCGGCTGTTAGAACCCCTCTCACGCTTTTGTCTGTCTTTCTGTTGACACATTGAGGCAAAGAAAGACTTATCGCGTGAATGTATCCTCTACTTGCTGGTAGAATAGTATATAGCAAAAAGGACGTAAAAATATTGCAGCTTATTCTAGGTTGACTATAAACCTTAGTGGATAAAATCGATGATATTTAGAAGATGACATCTTGAAGGTGCAAGTGGGTGATGAAAGAGTAGTTGAGATGGGTGATGAAAGAGTAGTTGAGATGCTTGTGCCCTAGTTATGAAATAGAATGGATTGTGCTAGCGATTAGTCATCTTCGTCTTCACTAGATGAGGAAGAAGTTGATGATGATGACGAATCATCTCCATTTCCACTATCATCGTTACTAGATGAAGCCGCTGCGGCCGCTGCTGCATCAGCTGCTGCTGCAGCTGCTGATGAAGATCCTCCATTCTCTGATGCTGCTGCTGCTGCAGCTGAGGAGGCATCCTCACCCGCTGCGGCTGCTGCTGCGGCTGCATTACCAGCCGCAGCTGCTGCATCTGATGATGCACCTGATGCAGCTGCTGCTGCTGCAGCCGCATCTCCTACGCTAGCAGCTGCAGCCGATGAGCTGCCACCACCACCATCATCATCGTTGTGATCATGGTTATCATTATTTGAGGAACTTGCACTTGATGCTGCTGCGTTATTGCTACCGCTATCTCCTGAAGAAGCAGCTGAAGCTGATACTGCAGCAGAAGAAGATGAAGAGGATGACCCATCATCATTCTCATCACTATTATTGTCGTGGGTTGAACCTACCACATCAAATGAGGTACTAACAGTTTTTGTATCGTATCCGTCCTTTGATACTCTTACATCAACATCATAAGTACCTGTTTCAGCATTATCATCTATTTCTACATCAAATCTTGCTTCTCCACCATTATCCGTTTCATCTTCTGCAGAGGTTGAATCACTATCTGGAGGATATACTGTTAGTTTGACATCTGCATTTGAAACCCTATCACCTGTATCATCATTGAGTACTGTAGCTGTTATATGTTGAGTGTCACCACGCTCAATCCCATCTTTATCTACGTTTACATCTATATCGAATTCCTCGATAGCATATGCGGATTGAAAGAGGATTGGTACATTTATAGCATTACTAACTAATGCAAATAGCAATGATAGAGTAACTATTGTTGGAAAAATTTTTGTTGTTATACATCTATTCATTTTGATACTATTTATCATGCCTTTGATACCCTAATGTGATTCTTTCATTTAAAAAATAATGATATCATTAGCATGATCATATACCAATGGATTATTCTTAATCTAAAACCTTGATCTAAATATAGGATCAAAGACACTTTTGAGTTATATATGATGTCTGTTTCAATAAAGAAGTCCATATACACAGACGATAATGAGTATAGATGACGTGACTAATGTCATATTTTTCGATAGAAACAATGCAGAATTTCTTGTTAAACAAAGTAAATTTTTGATGTTAAATCGTATAAATTATTGCCGATATCGCATCAAATCTTTGGTTGATTCAAGTAAATAATGCATTTACATTCTTTAATTTATTGTTTTTTATAGGAATAGATTGAACCTTTAAAATGTTTGTCATGCTGATCAATGGTGATGACAAGAAGTTTCGATGATTGGTGGAATACCATACCATCCGACTTGAAAGAGAATGCTCGTGAGGGCGATGAAACAAATAAGCCATGCTAAATCAAATCAACTATACTCTTTAGCAGCTAGATCTAGGGGGCAAACATGAAGCCAAGCCATCCCACGAAACAGATTTGGATACTGAAGCGGACATCGAAAGAGCTGCTGAAAAGATAATGGAAGATGGCTAATCATATTTGTGAATGTAGTCATTGTAAATGCAAAGTAAAATTTGACTGTAATGAGAATGGTTGCTTCTGCTGTAGTACTACCATTTGTTATTTGGACTGGTACAAGAATAAGTAAAAGACGAGAATCATTACTTTAAGCGAACCAGAATATAACTATGACACTGTTAACACAGTATTAGGTGTTGCTTCTATTTTCCTTAATTAGTTATACAATTTTCAGATAATTCCTATTACACGCATGCAACTAACAAGGCTGTATACCTCATTTTCTTTACAAGCTTATTTCACCCCGTACAACCTCCCTCAAGACATGACCGAAACAGAAATGAGAGTAATCCAAGAACATCTTGTATATAGGAAAGAACTGGCTGACAGAAAAAGCGTAGTTAGCTTGGCTGCTCGGATCGGAATTATGTGGTGACTAAGGTACGTATCTGAAACTAAGATGATCTCACCATATTGGAATCTCGTAACGAGATACCACCATCAGAATAAATCATAGTACCTGTGACATAACTTGCGGCTTCTGATGCTAAAAACAAAGCCACTTTTGCTATTTCTTGAGCTCGTCCTATTCTTTGGAACGGTATTGCACGTTCGACCTGATTCTTCTTTTCTTGATCTTTTAATAATTCACTACTAATATCTGAGTCAATAATACCTGGTGCTATTGCGTTGACCCTTATTCCTTTATCTGCAAGTTGAAGTGCTACACTCTCGGTAAGAGATTTAATACTAGACCTAGATGATGTAAAAGGGTCTATCCCAGATTGTGAGAACGTATAAGCTTCGACCTGTGAGCTAGGTATTGAGTTATAACATGATGCTATATTAATTATCGAATAATCAGCTTTTTTTATAGTATCAATATTATGGTTGCTAGTAATCTTGTTTTTGTCGATAGTTCCATCCGCATTCAGATTCTTATATATTAATAACTGCTTAACGAGTTCTCTTATACAAAAATAAATGCCCTTAAGGTTTGTGTCTACAATTTCGTACTCTTCTAAAGTAAAGTAAGGAGACGATCGACCCTGTTCTCCATAATTTATGGATGTACTAGAATTAGTGGATGCTGTTCCCATTTCATATGATTGGGAAGCGATTGATTGTTGTGATATTGTTGCATTATTGATCAACACATCAATTCTTCCAAACCTTTTAATCGTCTCTTCTATAAGAGATATACTTACTTCCTCCTTAGAAGTATCCCCAGTAAAGTATGAAATACAATCGTTGTAATCAATAATGTCATTATTCTTCATTCTCTTTTTTGTACTTTTAGTCTCAGATAATGAAGAAAGTATGCTCTCAACTGTTTGTTGCAATTGCCGCTCTACAATATCATTTATCATTACAGTGTATCCCTTCCTGGCAAATTCTATTGCTATTGCTTGACTGATGCCATTAGCTGCCCTCGTTAACACTGCCACCTTTTTACTTTTCATTATTTTATGTAAAGTTTTTCTTGAGTTCCCTCTGGCATTGGTAATAAGATGACTTCGATTTCTAGACATACTATGTAACTAGCTATAAAATATATATGTGTGATTAAGTTGTGGATCCATTTACTTATTCTCAACAGATTTGAGGGGCTAGTTTAATCAATTTTTAGCTATGACTAGTGTGACAAAAAATAACTGCTTGCATGTAAGGCTTGAACACGCCTACAATCTAGACCTAGCTAAATTCTTCTCTTCTTTCTCGTTTTTCACGTGTGCCACTAATACAATCCAAGCACCGCTTTTGATTAAGTATCGTCCCTTCATTTTCAAGATATTTGTCCGCAGCAATAAGTACGCCTCCTATTGCAGAAGGTCGATTGCAATTATCACATTGAACCATAATGTGAGTCTGCTTCGTGGCATTTTAAATATATTTACTTCCTGAAAAATAATGCAATCTGCTGATAGACCTGTTGACTTGTGCTGATTTTTCGTTCTCAAATCACTAGCGATTCAGCTTTCGGTGAGACAGTTATGGATGGCATAAGACTGTACTAAATATTAATAGGTAGAGAAGGCTAATTCAATAGCCAACCAATATTTCATGTCTGTGCGAATACTACATACTCTGACAGACATAATCGCTCATCGTCATTTGTCTCTATATCTGGCAATGACCCGATCCGGTTTTGTGATACAGACATCGTCAACTGTTATCCTTGTATTTTTACTAATCTCATTGTGAAACGGCCTTATACGACTTAATTAATCTTAGAATTATCTCGTCATACCTCTCTCTATTGCCTTCGCCTTTGCTAAGCTCCTTCAACTTCGCTATGGTACTATTCCTAAGAACGATGCGACCACTGTTAGAATCTTTCTGATTTTTAGATCTTGACCCCTTTTTCTTGGTTTATGCAAGCTTAATTTCTGTAAGAGCTATATCCAATGTTGAGAAATAATATAGTGCACTGGAATAAAGCCTCTTCCCACTTTATTTCAAAAGGAAAAGGCGGATGAACCGTATCACGATAGCTGCAAAGAGGCGTGTTGGTACTGGGGCCAATCCCTTATTGATTACAATCTTAGAACCCAAGATGTCGTCATTCTCCTTAAGCAATGAACATCCGATGGTAGGAATAAACTTTCTACCATTTAGCTATGTCTAAAGTCCGCACCTGACACATTGCGATTGTAAAAAGGTTGGACATTTGGTTGACTTATTATCCATTACATTCAGCATTAGTTGATACTCTAATGTCCGAAATGTCCGAAATATTTAGTGATACTCTGTGTATGCATATCTAAGAAAAGATTTGATTCCTATTGCTACATTTTGTTGGCTATGCGGCACGGATTGGTACCTTCTTGTGACTTAGCAATATAGGTTCGAAAAATCTGGGTTCACTGTATAGCTTGCCTTGTGGATCCTATTCTTAGTTACAAATCTCGACGCATTTCCTGTCCGTAGTCTTCTGATTTGGACTCTTCTCTATCCATAATTCTCCGAACTCTGACAGCTTCTTCTAAGCGTCTTTGACTCTGATATCTACCAAGCAGCATATTCAATGCCTCAAGCTTAGATACTCCTGTATCACTCACAATCTTTTCAGCTACTCTTTCAATCTCCTCTTCACTATCCAATTTTCCTTTCCTTTAGTGATAGAGTAGTTTTGTGTTGCTATCTTATTTGTGTGTTATGTATTTGTTACATGCAATCAGGTTGAAAAGATTTCACTTCCCCTTAGATCTAGATTTATAGTAGTGCATTTACCTGAATACAGGTTAGAACAGTTTATAGAAATATCTCAGTCATTATTATGGAAGAAGTATACCCTACACCACGAGTTGGCTAGAACTATTGCCGAATCCTTGTGGAATAGCGGATCTAGAGATATTAGGGATCTGCTTAAGATTGCAAAGCTAGCTAGAGACGAAAAGGAAGCTGATTGGTTGTCAAACTTTAATCAAATATCAGGTTGAAATGAATAAGACCAAGTAAAACCGTAGGATCAGATCTATTTAACACAGGTTGAATCTGTGATTACTGCGGAGCTAACCAGGATACAATTGTCATTGAATCACTTATATTCCTACATGCTGATTGTTGGAAGCAGTACAGCATATCTCGGTTATATGCTCATTTCTTTATTATATTAAAAAGGAACGTATGCTTTCATATACCAAAGCTGTCTTCTCCACGAATGGTGAATGGCCCGAATCTTCTATTATTTGGAGCTTTGCATTTGGGAGATCGTTCATAAACTCTTTGACATATTCGAGAGGTATTAGATTATCTTTTCTGCCCCATATGATCAGACATGGAATATTACTAATTTGCTTTAATCTGTCTGACTCAACCCTTGTTGTCGTGCTATTGCGAAAAGTGGATTCAAACGCATCCCTAGCACATGGCTTTTCGATCGCGTAATTAAACAGATCAATGACTATTGGAAGAAGCCTTGATGGATGTGCATACATCTTTTCAAATACCTCTTTAACCTTGTCGTACCTTAACATTGGATTTCTTTCCATTGCGGCATCTAGATATAGTTTCAGCAGCGGAGTCGGTCCGTTAAGCTTGCCTGAAGAGTCTATTAGGACAAGTTTTTCTATTATATCTTTATTTTCAGTTGCGACTTGTAATGCTATATATCCTCCTAATGAGTGACCAATTATACTTACTTTTTCATCTTGCTTCAGTTTGATTGCCTGCCCAAGAAAATCCATAATGAATTTACTGAATCCTTTGATCGTATAATCTAGTTCCTTTAGCTTTTCACTTCCACCAAATCCCATTAAATCAACACAGATTGTATGAAAATGTTCTGATAATGCATCAGGAAAATCTCGCCAAGCAAGTGATGATGAGCCAAGCCCATGTATGAATAAAAGATGCTTGTTATTTGCATCCGCGGACTCATTATATACTATATCAAGGCCATTTACCTTTTTTGTTTTGTATGTATTCGTCTTCATTATGTAGTTGTCCAGGTGTAAGGCGTCCATATATAGTTAGTAAGTTGTCTGATACCAGATATATTTACCTCCTTGTTGACAACCTAATAGTTGAAATAAAAATATCAGAATTAAGTCAAAAATTCTAATTTTTCATAAAAAAAGCTCTAATATACGGAGAAAGATCAAATACAGCATCTTATGTATATCATAAACTAGTATTTGACGTTACTTTTCGAGAATATAAGTCTCATGGAGAGTCCTCAACATTATCATTTGTTTCTTAATAGTGAGAATTTCACAGATGTATCAGTAACTATAGACAGATATACACTCTCAATCTGTAGTAGAGTTATCAGAAGAAATTATACATGCACATGTAGCTACCGTACAACGTAAGATCTTGGAGCCATCAGGTCTATTAGCGATGATATCGATGTGGTATTCGTAAGAATGCAGGCATTTAGAGCAGAAGCGTTGGCTGTACAATTACTAGCTGTCTAGGTTGTATTATATATATGTGGTACTCTTTGCATCATCAGTAATTACAATAATATATTACAGTTTGATATTCTATTTTCATAAAACAGGTCATTCCCTTTTAGATAGCATACATATAGATCTAATCTGCTCAAACAATTTGACTAACGCCATAAATTTGTAGAAAATTGCTGTTGTAGACAATTCCTTAAAGTTTCAATAAATATCATTATTTTTGTTACCTGTCTGAATAACAATATATGTGATTACATGCATTCAATGTAATTTCCCCTCGGACTAGATATCAATCCCTAATTCAAGAAATATCCGACAAGTATGAAATGACACAATATACTAGTAATTAATTATAAATGGGGGGAATATCCGTCCTTATTTACATAAAGATTAAAGACTGCACCACGTAGTCTAAGTCTATGAGTAATGATATTTATGATAAGGACAACAACAGCGCATTAGCAACTGATCTTTATCAATTAATAATGGCCGCAGCATTTCATTCAAGCCCTTATCATCAACGGCGAGAAACCATAGGCATTTTTGAAATGTTTGTGAGGAAACCCCCTAGGAACAGATCCTATTTGGTAGTTGCAGGATTAGAGCAAGTAATACAATATGTACTAAATCTACATTATGATGAAGACCAAATCGCATACTTGCGATCCTTAAAAGTATTCAAGAGTGTCAATGAAGGATTTTTTGACTACCTACGTGGATTTAAGTTCAGTGGATCTATTTGGGCAGCGCCTGAAGGAACAATCTTATTCCCAAATGAGCCGCTCATGAGAATAGAAGGTCCGATGATTGAAGCACAGATACTAGAGACATATATTTTATCAATGATGGGCTTTCAAAGTTTGATTGCAACCAAGGCATCCAGAATTGTTCAAGCAGCCAAGTGCAAACCAGTTGTAGAATTTGGTTCAAGAAGAGCACATGGACCACAGGCAGGCTTTCTTGCAGCCAGAGGAGCATTCATAGGAGGGTGTGTTGGCACTTCTAATACTCTTGCTGGAAAGTTATTTGGCATACCAGTATTCGGTACTATGGCCCATTCCCTTATCATGAGTTACGAAAAGGAACTTGATGCCCTCATAGAATTTAATAAAATATTCCCCTCCGGATTCCTGCTGGTTGACACGTATGACAGTATTAAAGCCATAATGGAACTAATTAGATTAGGAATTAAACCCTATGGCATACGACTCGATAGCGGAGATCTTTGTAAGCTGAGCGTCGAGGCAAGAAAATTACTCGACGATGCAGGGAATAAAAATACAAAGATCATGGCAAGTGGAGACCTAGACGAGTATTCAATTTCTAAACTCCTAGCAAATAACGCCCCGATAGATTGTTTCGGAGTTGGTACAGAACTAAGCACTTCAAGAGATGATCCTACACTAAATGGCGTATATAAATTGGTTGCAGTTAAGGTGCGAGATACCGATAAAGATCATGATGAATACAAGGTGTTATACAAATCAAAGAGCAGCCCCGGTAAAAAAACATACCCAGGACCTAAGCAGATATGTAGATTTATCAAAGGTACATTATTAAAGAAAGATTATTTGATCATTGACAGTGAGGAGGATCCGCCTGAGAAAAGCATACCACTACTAAGACAGTATGTAAAAGATGGCAATATGCTGTTTAAAATGCCTTCAGTATTTGACATACAGAATTACCACTTCGAGCAATTGGAAATCCTTCCGTCTTCCTTGAAATCCTTAGATGTAGAACCATTCCTATTTCCAGTCGTGTTGAGCAGGAGAATCAAGTCTATCACTCATAGATGTAATCCATTATGATTATATTTTTAAGATATAATAATGGCACTTTTGTTGCACTCAGTTCCTGACGTTTCCGAGCTTCAAATTTTAGAATTTTAAAGTACCGGTTTAAAATAAGACATTTGATTGCTAGTTTCTTTGGCTAAGAATGCTTGGTAGCCATTAGTCCCTATACACTGATCATACCTATTCTTTGAAGTAGTTGTCTAAGGTTAAGGGATCTTTGTGATATCGCTCTGTGTCTAGGCCATTTGTACTTTTTTTATCTTTTTTGGTCTTTTCTTTAGTATCACTATCATAAGTATCTTCATCTATTCCAGTGACACGTTTAACCGTTTTCAACGTTTGATGATCGATCGTTCCCGAGAGATATATTGCATAGATTAAAGCAGCGTCCTTTCCCTCGGATTTTCTTATTACTCTCCCAATTCTTTGAATGGTTTGATTTATATTCGAAGTATTAGCCAAAATTATCGCTACTCCTACCTCTGGGACATCGTAGCCTATTTCTAAGGTATGTACAGATAGCAGAGGATAGAACTCTACTCCCCATTTGGATAGTATCTCTTCCCTCTCTGTCGACTTTAACTTACTTTCAATAACATAGGATTTTGTTCCCCTTCTGCGTTGCAGTTCTTCCTTGAGTTTATGAACTGATTCCAATGTTTCACTAAAAACCATTATCCGCTGTTTAGGATGTTTTTTTGATATTATGTCTGCCGCAGCTAAAATCTTGTTTTCAGCACAATTCAACAGGGCCCTTCTCTTTCTTACGTTTGCAAACCATGTTCTTGCCATAGCTGCGGTGAACCCTCCCTTTCTCAATAACAAAGAGATTGATTGGGCGTCAAACCGATTGAGCTCGTTTGAAATACTGGTTATTCTCGAAGAACAATCATAATAAATTCTCCTTTCATTGTCAGTTAGTTTGACTTTAATCGGCAATACCACTGGTTTTGCTAATCTACCATCTTTTACTGCCTCTGTTACTTGGTATTTTCTCACAGGAGGAAGGACACTTAAGATGGTATTGAAATTAGGATCATCTTCATCTATAGTAGCTGTTAATCCCAAAATCGCCTTTTTATGGTCCTCCACTACAGCATCAAAGATTTGACTAAATGTCTTAGCACTCTCGCCAACTAAATGTACTTCGTCAAATATAATCATATGAGATTTGCGAACTATATTTAGATTGTTAATGATACTCTGATAAGTACTTATTGTTATTTCACATACTTCTTTTTTTTCTCCGAAGTATACTCCTATTCTATTTTTAGATATACCATATCTTATTAATCTTCTTACATTTTGCTCTATGAGAACGATCCGAGGAACCAAAAGTAGTATGTTAAATTGCGACATGAGTTTGCTAGTTGTTGTCATTTGTTTCGAATCATTTTGAATTGTAGATGTGAAAACGGCAGAGTCACCGGCGGAATTGATAGCGTCAACTGGCCCGAATTGATCCGAATAATTTTTGCCTTCATTATATATGTTGTTAGCACTATTCGCATTATCTGAAATAATCCCTGCGGCTGCTGCCGCTCGTCTTGCACATTCAAACGCGATCTCCGTCTTCCCAGTACCTGTACTATATATTATTGAGCCTCTGAAATCGTTTGTAGTCCATGCTTCTACTGCTTGCTTCTGATCTTTTTCAAGTTCAAATGGGAATTTAAGATTCAGGATGGCAGGTGTCTGCTTGTCTACACTCTCTCCGTCTACACTCTCTCCGTCTAACTTCTTGGCGTTAGTATATACATCTGTCTTAGTCATTTTGATAGATCAAGTGTCTTCAATGAAAAATATTGACGCAATAAAGTAGAGATTTCATTACTTTGTAAATGAAAGCTATTTCTCATTGAATTGTAAGTAAGAATCAAAAAGCAATGCCACCTCTATGACAATTATGCATCTGACAAACATGCAAGTTGTTATTATACATGATATATTTCGATCTATTCCAACCAGTATTTATAGGTAGATTTCTGGTAACTAAACATATTTTAACAGTCACTGAATGTCGAATTATATAGCCTGATATTGGCTTCTTACATAATATTATTAGCCAAGTAATTATTTTATGATCTCAGTTCTTTCCATCAAAGAAGATGTAAAGGATAAAAAAAGGTGATTGCACCGAATACAGAACAAATAGTTCCTTCTTCGGAATGTTTTCTATCCTGATCAACTATTTGTCCGATTTATGTACAGGTTTCGATGGTTCAGTGATCTTTAATACCTGATGATCCAGGATTTCAGTCATAATATTTGGACAGTCGAATTATCTAATGGATAAACCCCGTTTTTGTATAATTATTCTAATTCAGCTTATGTGCAAAATATCGGTCATTAAGTAAATCACGGAATAGAAACGCCCACAGCTTTTAATTGATTGATGATATGGCTTACCTCTGCGGTAGCAACTCTGCTTATGACAGAATTCTTTGTATGTTGTAACATTGCATTCATAATCCCAGACAATAGCTCTGCATCATAAAAAGCAGTAGTCTCTGACAACAAATCGCCTACTTTAGATACATCGGTACTACTTGTTATCTTTCCACTAGTTATTAACTCACCGAATTTCTGAACCGATTCGTATACTCCAATGTTATAGGCTATGAATGCAATCTTCTCTTGGGGAAGAATATCGATAGGATCCATACTGCATCTGGGAAGTGATAGTCTTGCCTCAATAATAACCAATCCGAACTATAGGTGAATAAGAGGCAGGAGCATTTTGACGCAGTAGATAATAGAATTAGCTCAAATCCTATTTTTTGTAGTCGAAAGGATCAACCTCTCAATTGAAGAAGTGAAGTTCGTGTGTTTTGTTGGACCATCCGGTTGAAGAAAAACTGCATTGCTAAACCAAAATGAAGACGTTCCCATAAACTTGTTAACTTTCTGTGTGGTTATACAGACCGCTGCCTCTAATCATTCCCTGTATCCACGAGATTGAGGTTCCTAATTCCATTGCTCGTTAATCGATTCTACTGTCAATCGCTTTAAATACGTATCAACATTTCTTCATATGGCGTAATGTTTACACCGAACAATAATGATTTAGACTGTAAATATACAACAGTCTCACAAGCTTTAAAATATTTTATATAAATATACAGAATAGTTGAAAATATTCTGCTGAAAACGGCTAAGTTACAGACGGTGGTGAAGAAGATAATAGTAAGTGGCAATATATAGATATCTGTATAATTGAAGAGCAAAGGTGAGGGATCGTCTTCATATCCATCCTCTGGAACACCTTCTAGTACTTCAAGTACTAGTTCTAGGTTTTCGTTGTTAATATCTATCTTACGTAACCGTACTTTTATCTATTACACTCTCATACCTGCAATAATTCTTTCCATAATTACAATTCTATCAGTCTATCCAGATGCCTGGAAGCTCTCAGAGATTCATCATTTCTATATTGAACTCTTTGCGGTAATACTAGGATCAATACTTGCATTCTATTATATCGCTCGAGCACATACACTAGATGATAATTTTAGCCGTTTTGTAGGATTTGGATTTCTTGTTGCCGTTTTGATCGATTTGCTTCATGTTGTTATCTCCTATGCATATATGGACAATGTATCCTTTCTGAAATACTTTATTCCGCAGACGTGGTTTGCAGGCAGAATTTTCCTCAGTGCAATGTTAGTTATAGCTATGGCAAAATATCCTACTTTCTCAGGCGAAGAGATTAAGAGGTATGACGGATTATCAGAAGCAGGAAAAAGAGCAAAGACAAGAATAAGACAAGAAGTTGAATACGTAGGAGAGCAAGGAAAGCAAGAAGAAATTAAAAATAAGCAAGAAGCTAGTAATGCTTTTGCTCTAGACGATGCTGATAGATCAGATAGAACATTTGGAGTCTATTTAACAGTTCTTGCAGTGTTGGCAGGAAGCGTAGCAATTAGTTCACTATATCTCGTATTACCTTTATCAGTACTTGACGAGATTCTTTTGCATAGACCATATGAGATTCCACCTCTGATCTTATTCATAACCGCATTGATTCTATTTTACAAGAATCAATTATACAAGAAGAGCGACGTATTCTATAAAGGGATACTAGCTTATCTTATAATTGATATATATGCGCAGATCATTATGTCTTCTTCTGCGGTTTCCTTTGATACTCCTCACAATGTAGCTCATATTCTAAAGGATGCTGGATACTTTGTAAACATAATCGCTCTTGCAATGTCGAGCATTCAATATAATGTACGATTAAGGGACAGTAATAAGAGTCTAATCGAAAGTAACATCAGACTAAAGGAAGGAGAGGAAGTAATACGTATTCAGTATGAACGGTTGAAAGAATCAGAAATGATTAAGGACGAATTTATCAACACAGCAGCCCATGAACTCAGAACCCCTATCCAACCCATATTAGGATTGACAGATATTATTAGATCAAGAATAATAACACTAGAGGGAAAAGGTATCGGTTCTAATTCCGGTGGTGATAGTAATAATGCTAGCAAGAGACCCGAAGGAGTAGTTTTATTACTCGATGTAATCATCAGAAATGCTAAGCGGCTAAAGCAACTCACAGATAATATACTAGATGTTACAAAGATTGAAAGTCATTCGCTTAAACTTAACAAGGAAGTATTTAATATTGAACGTTTAATAGAACAGACAGCAGAAGAACAGAATATTAGAATTAGCGAGACGATAAACACAAGAAGAAAGATTGAGATTCAGTGCAGAGTAAATAATAATGAGATAGTTGATATTGGTAATACTAGTAATTCAACCGCTGATACTACCTCTACTGTTTCTGCCGCTTCTATGAATGATGAAACTGCAGCATACGAAGCGGGCAGGGATAATAATAATAATAATAATGAAGCCAATTCTGTTTCTGATTCGTTTATGGTAGAAGCGGACAGAACTAAGATTTCTCAGGTTGTGTCGAACCTATTGAGTAATGCCCTTTCTTCTATTAGATTGAGGGAGGTCGCCGAAGAAGGAAGAATAATGATTTCCATAAGCAAGAGGGAAAAGATAAATGCTAAGAATGTGATAGGAACGGCCGAACAAGGGCACGATCAGAATAGTAGTGACGAAATTATTGTAAGTATAAAGGATAATGGTCAAGGTATAGCTCCCGACGTGGCTCCAAATCTTTTTACAAAGTTTGTTTCTGGTTCTGATTCAGGTACTGGATTAGGTTTGTACATATGCAAGAATATAGTTGAAGCTCACGGTGGAAGAATATGGGCTAGGAATAACGATACTGCAGAAGATGAAACAAAAACTACAACATTTAGTGGTGCCACATTTAGTTTTGCGCTGCCAGTCTTCAAAAAAATATTAGAAAGTCCCACAAGCAATAAAAAAGTAACAGTATCCAGACCTTGAATTATCCTGTTTGTTGGTAACATGTATATGGAATCCCTTGTTTGGTGAGAAAAAACAAGACGTAGACAAATGCCTTATATATTGAGAAGAGTTTACCATCAATGCCATCCTCCTGCACTCATAGGTATTCTCCAGAATTTAACAAACGTAGGACGATCCAGATGAATATGGCGGCCTTTAGCTGAAAACAAAGTCTTGTAATGTGTGCGGCTCTGTTTTGGTGATGGAATCACTTCTTAAACCTATAGGTTGGGACGTAATGAACTGCATGTCTCATCTTATTGGTATGAGAAATGTTGTTACCATAGGATAATAAGGGATAAGAAAATAAATCAAATGATTTAATCCTGCTCAAGCAAAAAAAAAGTTTGGCAAGCAGCTGGCCAACCCTTATAGAACAAATCAGTTATCGGCCTAGTTCCCAAATTACTTTTTTAATTTGTAATTTGATTTCTAGTTAGCAAGGTGGAACGAGGCGCGCACCCGCTAACGGCAATTCATTCCAAAGTGAGTGCGTTTAGATGAGATGCGCCTCTTTTGAATTTCGTGCTAAGAGTGATGATGATATGGCCAGTACCTAGCTGCTGACATGTATGAGGAGCTCCAAATTCTATGACGAGCTACAAAACTTTAAGAACTATATGTAAGATAATGGATAATATGGGTTTATTTACTATTCTGTTGATGGTGGTAATATTCTTTGCAGTCGTTGGCCTGGGTTGGAAGACATTCTCCCTAGGAGTAATCAATGGGTTTGATAGGGCCATAGACGTAGGCGTTCCATTGGTCAAGGACTTGACTCAACAGGTGACCGATTATGTTGACCATCCTAGTTTGCAAGCACAGGATAATTTCATGGAAACAGCCCATTCTCCACAGTTAGGTAGTTAAGCAACTCTTACGTACCTATTTTACAGCATATTTTAAAGGAACTAATTTTAGCAATTCCTTTCAGTTTTGCAATTGTACATGTTCACAAAGATGTGCAGTACTACATAGGATGTTCAGGATGGAGCTATTCGTCGTGGCAAGGACCTTTTTATCCAAAGAATATCGAAAACTCTATGTGGTTGAAGTATTATTCGAGTGTCTTCGATTTTGTTGAGATCGATTCATCATTTTACAAAATCCCTAACCAATTTATGGTCCGAAACTGGTATAATAAAACACCAGCGAATTTTAGGTTCGCTGCAAAATTTCCTAAAATTATAACCCATGATAAAAGACTGAAAAACCTTGACGAAGAACAACTAGATTATTTCTTTGATTCTATGTCCGAATTGAAGGAGAAACTGTTGACCCTCCTAATACAATTGCCGCCTTCTACGCAGATCGTGGAGGGCCTTGACGCTCTCCGGAATATTATTCCACAGCTTGATAACAGTTTTAGATACTCTGTAGAAGTGAGGCATAGATCATGGTTTCAGGATCTCGCGTACAACTTCTTCTCTAACAATAACATCTGTCTAGTCTGGAGTCAACTCTCAGATATACGTACTCCACCTATCATCACATCGGGATTTTATTTACATTAGGTTAATTGGTGATAGGAGCATTCAAGAGAAGGATTTTGGTCATATTCAGCTTGATAGAATCAAGGAAATGCAAAAAGTCATACGCAACCTCAAGAGAGAAACAAATGAAGCAAGTTTAACTGACGTCAAGCTTGCAATCGTAGCGGCAAATAATCATTACGCAGGTTTCGGGCCAGGTACAGTTAATATCTTTAGGCAATTGTTAGGAATGAAAGAAAAAAGATGGGGTGACGCGGTAATAGAAGAGAGAGGAATACCCCGCTCAGTCCGAGACGAAAATCTGGATACCTTGACGTTATTGGAATATGCTTCATGTACATTCTTTAGACGGTCTGGATCATTCGATTCTAGGTGTTGGAATTGTTCCTTACCTAATCGAAGAACGAATAGATGATCTGAGACTTAAAGATACTTGCTTTATTTCCGAGCTTCCAAAGCCAGAGGGCTATATAATTAATGCTGGTTGTGAGATCAGGAAGGTCATTCGATTAATTCTAACCTATGATCACTCTAACCAAATGAGATAAAAACAGAACTTATATTACTAGATGAGCAATTAATGGGTCTCATCAATCGATTTACTAAAATGGATAGAGCTGTCATGATGCAATCAGAAATAATCAGGCTAGCAGGGTATAAATACGATGGAAAATAATGGAGAGGATACCAGACACAAGACATCATGCAAAGACGAGATAAACATTGAGAATAAGGGTGAATACTTTGAATGGACTTGTAGTAAATGTAATTGGGGAGCAAGGGGATATGATAAAAATGCGATTACAACAATTAGCAAAAGGCATAACAAACTCGGTTGCAGAGAGTTTGCTTCTGAAGTAGAGTCTAAAGGTCTACGAATAGATTAATGAAGATAGGGATCTTAATAAGCCGTATTCGACCCTTTTCTAGCTGAAAATCCTGTTAGAGTCCAGTAATATGTCTACCATATCCACCACCTGAGACTCAGTCATGCGGGCCTTCAAAAACTGCATGACTTGCAAGTCATTTTTTGTCTTGAAAATTTCGCGCTTCGCAATTTTATTTGGGTCTTCTTAGGCCATTTTAGATTCCTCGCATTTTACCGATAGACGTAAAAGACGAACGTCTTGCAATATTCTATTAAAATCCATCGGCATACACATAAAATAACAGTCAGATGATAAAATACCTTGGCGATTATTTTGAAAATTGGTCTAACCTTACCTCAAGCCGGGCGGCAAGCCACTAGAGAATATTGTTTGCACTGCAAAAGAGGCTGAAAAAGAAGGCTTTGATTCTCTATGGGCGTTTGAAAGACTCCTTTGGCCTGTTAAGCCGCAGACTCCATATCCTGGAACGGTAGATGGTAGTTTTCCTCTCCATTATCAAATAGTACTAGACCCTTTCGCCACTATTCATCTTCCATGTAAATGTCTTTTCTGGACAAATAACTACGCACATGTCGCCAACACCGATTTTTCGATATTGAGGATATTTTTCTAATAATAAATTTTGAGCATCTTTAAGCATAATCTGACTCCGGTTGTTGTTACGTTTGTGCCATTGCGGCGGCGGTTGTTGCTTCCTCAGTCGATCGCTTTCTCTTAGTTTCTTTACATCGTCCTGTCCGGTGAATTTTCTAATTAGCAATCCCTTTCCTTGAATCATTACGAAGAAGAGTTTTGACCAGTCTTCGTTATACTCATCTATAAGTAGTGCAACGTTTGGGTTTTTTTGTATGTTTCTAACTCGTCTTAGTCTTTCAGGATTGCTGTCTCTCTTCAGCTTTTTATCTAACGGTATATAATAATAATCACCATCGAATGCAAAGACGACAGGCACAATATGTGGTTTCGCTTCTTCAAAATCAATTGTCGCTAGTCGCGCAACTCTCGAGGCATAGAGCAATGATTGAATATATTTGTTATCCACCACATCTACACCTACCCAAAGCTCGATATAATAAAGTACTCTCAGAATTGAATCTGAGCATTTCTTTAAGGATAGCGTTCTTGGGGAATTTTGGACATATGTCAGTAGGGATATTGAAAAGCTATAAGTGACACTAGTGAGTCGACATATCTTCAGGATACGTGTTATAAGAAGATATGACCTTAGGGGGGTGGCAAGTAAGCAACAAAGAATGAAATAAACAACGATTAGTCGGTACGACTGTTGTGCCAGCCTCAATAGTCTATCTATTTCCAAGAACTAGTATCGGTGTATAGATCATACATTTTTCCAGTGCTTTCATCCACATAAGTCCATAAGCTAGGCTTCACCCTTAGTATTTTAAATCTAGATCGTTGCTTCTTGTCGTTAATGGTTTTTGCAAGTTCGAGTATTATTCATTCGAATCATTAGAAGGAACGAACATGAAAAAGTAAAAGCCAAAAGGATCAGACTGGACTTGGCACTATTTGAGACCGAAAGAGTTCCTCTTTCTTAACCTAGGAATAGGGGTCCCAAACTTTGTATCGTCAGTGGGTGGTGAAGAGGGGGTGTATCACATTTAGAGTGTCCAGAAAACTGTTCTATAACGATTTCCCTAACTAGGATTTGAGGACCATTGGTAAGGCTGATGTGTACACTGAATGAGTCAAAAACATTAGCTAACTTATTTAGGTTGTTCATATCATTCGATCTATATATGTGTCCAAAGCACCATAACAATCCTATCCCTACTGTGGACACTATTATAGAATGGGACTCCATGATTTTGTTGGTTAAGAGAAAAAATGAGCCATTTAAAGGGTATTTTGTACTCCCAGGGGGGTTTGTAGATGTAGGAGAAAAAATCGAAGACGCGGCAAGACGCGAAGTTAAAGAAGAAACATCTTTAGATATACAACTAGTTGATATTCTAGGAGTTTACTCGGATCCCAAAAGGGACCCGAGAGGACATATTATATCAACCGTATTTATAGGGAAGATTCCTGCCTATGACAAATATGAAGGGGAAGCATTTGCACAAGATGATGCTTCCGAGATAGAATGGATGAATTTAAAAACAATTAGCAAGAGAAGCTTTGGATTTGATCACAAGAGAATTCTTTTAGACTACGAGAAATGGAAGGAATCTGGTAGAACATTCTGGTCGTCGAAGGATGAAGATACCTCTTAGATATTAGCTTATGTATTGACACAGGACAGCCAAATCCCTTCAAGCATATACTTTCTTTGGTCGGCCTGTAAATATCTCTTGAGAGATATAATTACTATGATTGGTATTGCTTTCGTTACGTGTAATAGAGCGTCCAAATTTCCCTTTATCTAATATCATGTTGTTATTGATATCTGCTTAGATCCTTCTACTGATGGTAGAAAAATGCCAGATCTTGAATCACAACTATTCCTAGCTATAGTTTCACAGGAAAATTTTCAGCTAAGGATGATTTAACCACATATAGCTAATCTTTTTAATAGGAGATCATCTCAAATGATTGATATCGCGGAAAAAGTAAAAAATATAGATATAACAAATCTGATGACCAAGAGAGTCATAACTGTAACAGAGAATCAAGCTTTACAAGAAGCATCCAAATTGATGTATCAAAACAATATTGGAAGTATGATAATATTGTTTAAAACAATACTGGAAGTATAATAATGTAAGATACCGATGAAACAGAGAATGGAAGTGTTCCTATAGGAATAGTGACAGAAAGGGATATTGCCCGCATAGTGGGCTCATTAAGGGAAGTTGCAGATTTAATGCAACAGATGATATTAGAAGAATTCCAGTTTTGGACACTAAGGGGAAATCAGTTGGTCTATGCAATCAAGGTAGGTAATCATGTAAGAATCGTGTTACTATAGTTTGAGATAATATTCTGCACAAATGTTCAATGCTTGAACCATACTCGCATCAGTCACCCTCAGCATCTCATCAGTACACCATTCTATTAGTTCAGCTTGCTGCTTAGTAACACGGATAGTGGATCCAAGAACCGGATTAACCCCTAAAATGCTAATAAGTATCGTCAGAAAAACTAAACAAGCAATTATCTTTGTCAACAAATCTTCCAGAACGTCTAATATAAAAGGTGTTATTAATTTGCTCCGAATCTCTCGTTCTGAAGATTATCTAAGGGATGTAAGAGCCATAAGTATATCCATAGGGAATATCTGAGTCCAGACAAGATAATGAAGCTCAATAACTATTCGTTCTGCTGATTGACCACTTAGTGACGGTATCACTAGTGATATCATTCCATCATTTTTTATCTAATCTTTTTTGATCTCATCAGTCTACTCTGATTCTCTCGTTGTTCCACCTTTCATCGTTTTATGAAAGGCAACACCACACTATCTGAGATTTAAATTTTCTTATCCTATCATGCCGTGATAATAATAAAATCAAATGCACATTCTATATTATTCATGAAATCTTTATTAAATCCCGATATATTGATTAAATCTTTAGAGTTTACTCATGAATATCGTTAACTTCGGCCGAATGATCATTATGATAATGAGTATCGGCATCTTTTTTTGTGAGGAACTCTTTTGCGCATATTGTACATCTAAACGTCCCATCAACGTACTCAGACATGTTACTATTGAGGGGGAGCACGCATATATATTGTTGCCATGTCTTCGATTACTTTTAGCGCTAAATTAATCTGTATGCCGCGCTTGATTATTCGTATAATAATATGTCGTTAACAACTCTTGAGACTAGAATTTAGCATGGATGAGACTCATCACAAATCTGTATTTGCATTTTGTCCTCGGATGTGTTATCATTGGTGCCGATTTCCGTACCGTTTTTACCTGCAGTCATATTGTTTGAGTTTAAGCTCAAGAATTCAGGTTGGTCTTGGGCCTTTATCTGACTTTGTTCACCTGCACCTAGCTCTAGCAAAGAGGTACCGATAAAAAAGACCAGACTTATTGCTACAATCGATCCCTTCTGAATAAATTCAGTCATTATATCAATCCCAATACTAATTATTTAGCATCAAGATTTATACGCATTATGAGAGATAATACTATATCCAACATGTTATCCGCGTAAATACTGTCTCTACAGCATTAACAGTCCTTGGCAGGCCTTAAATCGTCCTTTATTACAGCGAATACCTTAGGTTGTCAACCTAATCGATAACTGATATCGGTCCGTTCAAAAGCTTCATTCTGGTTTCGAATACCGTCATTAAGAAAGAAAAATGAAAGGTGAGGATGATGATGTATGTTTGATTGATTGCCTCTTATACTGGCCCACCCAGGACACCCCTCAAACATAATACCATGTCTCGAATGGTAGAGAAGTCAACTCCAGCATTGATTAGGGTATTCACTAATAATGTCTCTCGTTGATTAGGAGTAAACATCTCAAGTACTGCACACAGTTCTTCGATCGTAGATATTTGACCTTGAAATAGATTGGAAATCACCGCCTCAAAGTCTGCTCTCTCCTGAATTGATAAGGAATTAAAGCATGCCTATCTCTCTGCCTATCTCTATCTTCTTGCTGCTGCTTTAGCATGTCTAATCTTTTCAAATGTTCTGCATTCTGTTGGTCTAGTTCAAGTTGACGCCTTACCTTTATCTCAGTCGGTTTCAAGTACTGGATTAATGCCTCCTCAATTATGTAGCCTACCGTCATATGCCTTCTAGCAGATGCAATCTTAGCCTCCTCCAAGATTGAAGGGTCAAGATTGAACGATGATCTTACTTTGCCTAAATGGTCGACTTTCATTTGCAAATATGCTTTGAGCGCCATATCGTATCATAAAAAGAGTACATATTCATTTATGCGATTCGAAATGATGCTCATCTATGCATTCGTCTAGTGTTTTATTGAAATACTTTTCAATCGCTAGATCAATCTGAGACATCATTACTTTTTCTCTTGGTGATTCACTCATAAGGGGAATAGCGTCTTTATCTTCATCTAATCGCGCTTGTTCATGTAACTGATTTAAAATATCGCCTCTAGATTCTTCGCCTTTATACATATTTGCTATTTCATGAAACAGTTGTTCCTTTGTCATCCTAGATTTCTTGAGTAAGAAAAACCTCAAGTCCGTTCCAGTCGCTACCGCAAAATCTGCTTTTAAAACCGGATTCCGTTCATAATAATATTTATTTTGTATGTTCTTAAGCACCTTTAGAAACTGTTTATTCATGATACCGTTAGGCACTAAATATATGATGTAGAAAAGATTTGTAGATAAGGCGAGACAAATCCTGTCTATTAACTCGCTTTCGTCTATGTATTTATATGGTTCGCTGTACTTGTGCATGTCAAGTATTCCAGTGATTATCTCTTTGGCTGTTATGGTTCCGTCGTTTATTCGTCTACTAAACTCAATGTGATTTAGCGTCTTGTACTGGTATCATTACTTCTTCTTTCTCTCCTCAGTTCTCATTCATTCATTCGTCCATTCTTTAATGATTTGATAGTGCTCCTCGCAGAAATCCAAAGCAATCAGACGACCACTATCAACACATGTTACGAGTAGCCTCATGACGACATACTCTATCCTTAGGATCTAACTTTTCTGCTGGTATGGTTATATCAAACCGGCATTTAGTAGTGACCAACAACTCCAGCAGATTCTAACTCGTCTAACATATTCTCAACAAATGCCCTTTTCTCTTCATAAGTCATACCAGGCTTGAAGTAACCGCCCTTCTTTTCAGTCTGAACGATTAGATCATCTATTGTAATACCCCTTCTAGTCATGTCCTAATGTCCTCCTTTTTTGATACAGTTCATTGCAGTACTTCTCCTTATCTGCATCTCCTGGGTCTACCGGCCAACGTGGGTGTTTCTTTACGTTATGTCGCTCTAGCAAATCCCTGGTTCCAAAGCAGCAAATGTCTACTTCATCGAGGGATTGTACAGCCAAGGCGCAGTAAAAACAGGTATGTCCTAGATTATATTCCTCCTTACCCCTACCGTCCTGTACCGTATGTGATGTATGTGAGGACTATGACAGAACTGAAGGCAACAGGTCTTGTATATATGGACACTGGTGACGGACAGACCCCCTCAAAGATAAGACTAAAGCCAGAGTTTGATTGGTTTCTAACATACCAGTTTGCAGAACTAAAAGAACATAAAGATTTGCAGAAAGAAAAATACCCCCCACAGAAGGCAGCACCATTACCTATACCTATATTGCTATATGATTCTACCATAAGAAGTAAGGTACTAGTAGTAGATGCCTCCCTCTCTCCCGAAGTCATTCTTCGGTTTGATTCTACCAACTCTGTTGGATCTAACTTGGAAAAAAAAGGTATTGAATGTCATCCCGGAATGTTAGATGTGATTGCCCAGATGCTGATTTCATCTGCCGTATTGGTACCTATTATACCGAATGCCATTGTTGTAAAATTGAAGGGGCATAAAATAGTAAAGGCAGCTACCGTACTAAGAGATACCGCAAGCGAAGGGAAAAGTCGATGTTGTATTACTAACGTGTGTCAGACTTTGGGAAACAAAACATACAAGTCAGATCCTACCGGATGATGATCCGACACGTGAAGGGTTAGCAAGCACAACTGTATTTCAACTTTTTAACTTCCTCGTAGCATTATTTTATCATATACTGGCACGGATACCTAAGTCGAGTTGCCATACCGATAGGTTAACAGAACCATAATGTTCATACCTATCACTAGTGATACTAGTTATCATGCCTCGAATTATTATCACAAATCTAGATAGGTACCATATAGCGATAAGGCTAATATTACAGCATGGACAAGAAATCATAAATTAGTGAAAAACCAACCGAATAGTTCAGAAGAAAATAAGGAAGAGTATACTAACACGACAGATAATATTTATTCTGAATCGCGAGGTTATTCAGCAAATCAACAAGTATTGTTGGTTGAAGATGCCAACGAGAACGGCTCATCTGTTTCAAGTACGGCAACATTAAATGAATTGCATAATAATGACAGCAAGATTCTGTCCTTGCTCAAAGGGAACGCCAAGGGCGAACCCACCTACACGTTCAATGGACTAGTAAGAGAACTTAATATGCACCAGCAAAGCCTCAGTAGATCGCTTAAGAGACTAGTCGACTTAGGCTTGATTGAACAGATTGTGCATTATGGATTCCGGTTAACCAATATGGGACGAAATCTAGGTATAACTACATCCTCAAGGAATAACAACATTAAGGATGCAAAAAGAGGATATATGCAGTTGGCCCAGTTGCATATGCATTTTACCAAACCCAATATAGATAGTATATCCTCAAAGCTAACTGGGAGATGGTTCGGTAGTCTTAGATGGGTAGGGAAAATAGAAGATTCGGCGTTTGCCATTCTAAAGTGGAAAACATATGATAATTCTTTCGGAATCAAAGTTACTTTGATGAATGGGTCATTAATTGTTGAATCTGACGCAATATCAGAGCAGGAGATCGTCGAGGCAGTAAAAATCATACCAAAAATCATCGTGATCGCGACCGAAAGCTTTAAGGAAGAATTGATTTCTCAAAACCCTTCAAGGAAGGGCCTTGCCCTGAGAAGTATGCATCCTGATTTCATCAAAACGGAATATAATTGAAGAGATTTGTGAGTCGCTATTTTTTTAGACTTCTAGAGATTTCAGAAAATCATTTTCATGTTTGTTACTGAAGACAAATGTCCGCACGAATTAGTATTTAAAGTTATTTTACAATCCGATAGATCCGTCCATCTAAGTATGTTAGCATGTAGAGATATCCATCAGGACCACTCTCAATATCGGTTATTCTACCACTAAAACCCTTGGCAAAGAGTACAGGGGATAAACTGTCTCGTTGATCAGCGACGAGATCCGAGAGATCAGTTCGACTTTCAGTATTGGAATCAAATCCTACTCCCGTTCTATTACTATTTATCTGAAAGAAATACAGATCGCCAGTGTTGACATCGCCTACGAATAAATTATTTGTAAATTTACCACCTAGCTTAGTTGAATTATAGAATTCTAGATCGGTAACACCTATTGGTTTGAACCAACTAAATCGAGGATCAGAATAATATGAATCTTTAAGCATCACCAAGTCGTTTTCACTAGCGTTGTCATTCCTAGATTTTGGTCCCATAATTTTGTTCCATCCACTATTGAACCCTGGTTTGACCAAATTGATTTCATCAAATTTATCCTCTCCATTCTCCGAATCCCAAAGGATTCCTTTGAGAGGATCAAATGATATTCCAAAACTATTTCTGATCCCATATGCATAATAATAATCCAAATTTGGATCATGATCTGGATTACTCTGATCATGATTTCGAAATGGATTACTTGATGAGGGACTGCCATCCATCGGATTGATTCGTATTATTACCGATGTATTACTTGGGGTAACATCCTTGTCAGCTTTATGGTTTTGTAAGATATTAGATGGACTGGTGAGATCACCGATTACTGCATAGAGCTGATCGTCTGGACCAATCTTTACCTTGCCCCCGTTATGGTAAGGGCCAGGCTTCCCAGGTAAATCGAGCAGAAGCACTGGATTGAAAAGATTCGTCCCGTTCCAATTGTATCTATATATTCTATTCCGCACACTATTATCTGCATTAGAGCTATTCGTTGCCTCGGTAAAGTAGATAAAAACATAATCGTCTATACCCGCTTTTCCAGTTTTTCTTTTAAGTATATCAATCCCCAGTAAGCCACGTTCGGCATTAGGGTCAACCTTTACAGTCAGCGCTGGATTGGTTTTAAGTATTCCATCTTCTATCACTCTAATCTTTCCCGTATCCTTTTCTAGAACTAGGATAGTATTATTATCTGCAAATGTCATGCTAGTTGGTTGATTGAGGCCGGCTGCGAAAAGTTCTATTCTTATATCATCGTTGTTGCTTTCGAGAATAACGGGTATTTGCGACGACTCATTAAACATACCGATGATCTCCGGCAAGTAATTTTTGGCTAGTAGAACAGTAGGGATTATAATGATAATAATAACAATAAGCAGCATGGTCGCGCCTCTTTTGCTCCGTAAAATACTAAGCAAGGTTTAGTTTCCCCTAAAGTTAGGCTCTAATTTAAAAATTTACTTAGTAAAAATCTATGTTACGTTGAACATTTACATAGTTGTTCCATAAAATGCACGCCTCATAATTATAATAATACCTAAACATACAGCTATACAACAAAGCATTGTTAAGATGCGGGAGATCCATTCATCTTCGATTTATTTTTTGACGCACTCACCCTTCTTGCTTTAGCCGCATGCTGCATCCGCAAGCTGTGGATCGAAACTAAATCTCTTTAGATTGAGACAAAGATAAAGTACAATATGCTTAGGTCGTTTATCTATCTACTTTGTTGATTACCGTTTGTGCGTTCCATATATGTGCTTATCAAGTTCTCGCTAAATATCGCGACTAATCTCTTATGTGTAAAAGTGATGTGATATTAGCTAAGAAGATGAGCTCTTTCTTTATTCTGCTCGACTTTTATTATCAATGACTTGATTGGAAATTCATAATCAAAAACAACTAATTATAGATTCAGAAAAGTGGACGAGTCCACATATATAATATATCTACCAGAAGCTTTTGTTTAAGAATGAATCCAAGAATCAGGAGAAATAATGCTAATAGTAAAAAGACTACTGTTCCATCCATGATACCGGCGTCAGTAATGGTTGCATCATTATTGACTTTAAGTGCTTTGACAATGAATCCATTCCTATTAGTAATGGCGACTGGAGAAGTAGAAAATAATGATCTAGATAATACCAACGACTTTTCAACCGTACCAACTATGCCAGCATCATCCCCACAACAGAGTATGAGTAGCGGTAGTACTGGTACTGTTATGGGTACCGATTCTTCTTCTGGCTCTTCGTTCTCGTCCCCTTTTACCATACAGGAGCAGGAGGAACAACAACCACAACAGCAAGAACAAGAAATGGCTTCGTTAACAGAAGGAGCTACAACAAAAGCTGCCTGTGGACAGGTTGCAAGCGGAGTGGTAGAATTAACATCAGACCTTAATTGCAGCGGAGATGGTATCATTATAAGCGGTCCAAATACGGTAATCAACATGAACGGATTTTCAATCATAGGACCTGGTCAAGAAAGTTCCAAAGTAGGAATGATGGTTTCTAATGTTGATAATGTAGTAGTAAACGGACCTGGTTCAATCAGCAACTTCCAAGCTGGTGTTCTTCTTACTGGAGCAAATGAATTCAAATTAAGCTCTGCAGTATTAGAAAATAATCAAATCGCAGTGTTCATGACAGGGGCTGAAAATGCAGAATTATACCAAAACATAATGCAAAACAATAATCTTGGCATAGCATCTCATTCCACTAGTGGTTCAAAAATAACGTCAAATCTTATGAGTGGAAATCTAGTGGGAGGTATCACACTTGTCAACACAAAGAATTCACATTTAGACATGAATAATATACATGGAAGTCAGGAGGGAGTATTCCTCGATGGACAGAGCTTTGATAATGCAGTAAATGCCAACAATGTGCTAGAAAATGTAATTGACATCAACAATGCAAACGGATTACCTACGAATATTAACGCCAACCAATATACAGAAAATAACTGTAAAACAAGTAATCCAAGCGGCCTCTGTACCGGTAGATAAGATAGAAGAATAACAAAAGTAAGATACATCAATTCACAGCCTAGATCAAAACAACTACCTTTATTCTGCAATTTAGCAAGAGTGCCATTGTTTCCTATTTCTCCCATGTCCTGATCGAAGTTATCGACACGCATGCAACTATGTTTATACCGAATATCATTCTTGACTAAATGTGACATCTAGTCTGATATTGAAGGAAGCAGATTATGACATTTGATAGAGCCGTTGTGGTTTCCAATAAGACTAAAAATATGCATGAATAGACGAAAACACCAAGTAAAATTTACCTAACGTGTTAAAATTGAGAAGTCATGCAACTTGGTCAGCCATCAATGTGTGTGTAAAGGATATCTCCCTAATTTTTACCATATCTTTCCCTATAACTTCTCTTAGTACATCTAGATTGCTTCCCGCTAGCTTTACAATTATGTCATATACTCCCGTGACTCTATTTACTTCTTCTACGCATGGTAGCTTCGCGATTTGTTCCATGGCTTTGTCTTCAAAGCCTATTTCACATGTAACTAAAACATATGCTACTGGCATAATCTCCGCACTTTCTATATATACAATAACCAGTTAATTAACTGACGGGTGTTTGTAGGCCATACCTTATAGTGCTATCGTGATGAGCGAATCAGCACGTTCTATATTTTATTCTATGTCGACTTGTCATGCAGGCCATGTGTTAAATTTCGGGCTCGGAGGTATCTGTGCCGATATCAGTGCTAAGACTAGGTCCATGATGTACGATCTATCCAAGCTTTAAAGCTTTTCTTCCCGATCGATAATAGCAGAGAGCGCCAGATTTCCAAAAATCATTCAAAACCAAATTAAGATACACGATACATACTAGATCACGATAGTATGATTGGAGTGAAGCACATATCCATGTCTAAGCAAATGTCAAGAATTACTGTTAAGCAAATGGTTTGCCATTAACATAGTCAAAGAAATCTTTCGTGTTCTTCCATTTTCTGGCAATACTCTTGTCCGAGTGATTAGCACCTCTATTAATTATGTCTACAAGAATGTCATTTGGCAAAATATTTCCATACTCTGTTATGTTTGAAGGTGAGGCAACGATAAACTTCTCTGTTTCTATTCTTTCATATCCTTCCTGGACAGGCCACCTTAGTGCCCAGAAATCCCTTTTGGAGTATATTATCTTGTATGCATTTAGAGAATCATCATAAATAGACTCCTTAATAGGTACTCGGTACTTTATATAAGGTTCAAATAGTTCCCTAAAGAGGAAAGCCTTGTTATTGAGAACGATACCCGCATGGTTTGTCGTGATTACCCCGATCCGATCAGGCATTTCGTAAAAATATGCTGCTTCATCAGCTACTGGACTATACTCTATTCGTATTGGTTATTTCGCCGTAACCAGAAGCAACGCAACCTCTTAAAGGGACATTTTTAGACAGAGAAAATCTCATAATCTGTATCCCAAGGTTACCCATCGAGATTAAATTACGATACCAATTATTTTTTCCTGTCATATCTACATATGCTAGATTCTTATTCACAAATGGAAGGAAAATTTGAAAATTGTCATATGT
>JBKPHJ010000344.1:0-19731 GCA_046729835.1 Thermoproteota archaeon | reverse complement strand
CTTCTAGCCGTCATCTCTAGAGGTTTTGAGATCCTCGCTGGCGCTATAGTGGTGTCAAGGATACTATCTGAATGAAAATTCTCTACTACAGGAAAAGACTTAACTTGTCCTAACTCGTTTCTGGCTACCATCACAGATATCTCTTTCTTGTAATCAATAATCTCCTCGACCATGCATCTTCTACTTCCAAATGTTCTCGTTGCACTCAGAATTTCATCTTGACTGTGAATGACGCGGTTTCCTCTTCCGTCATAGGAATCTTCGCATGCTTTTACTATTAAAGGAAAGCCCTTTGAAAGTAAAGCTTCATCAATCTGTGATTTATTTTCGATAAGAGCAAAGTTAGGAACAGGTAGATGTTTTTCTTTCAGGAACATCTTTTGTCTATACTTATTCTGAATTATTTTCAATGTTTCGGGGGCCGGATGAATAGTTTTCTTTTCTGAGTTTATATCGATAAGCACATCAGAGTCTGTCAATTCAATTTCGTATGTTACAACATCGACTAGTTGCGACAGTTTCCGGATGTCGATTTGGCTCTTGAAGTCAGCGATCAGGTGATCATCTGCTATCGCAGACGCCGGGCACTCAGGGTCAGGATCTAGTATGATTACCTTAAGTGACATTCGTTTTGCTTCCTGAGCGATCATCTTACCTAATTGTCCGCCTCCAATTATTCCAATTGAAGGGTTCCGTTGGGGGATTATTTGTGCTGTATTATACAATCAGGAGTAGTAAAGTTGTCCCTGTTTGTACTAATAAATGGTTTTATTATCAAATAGACTTGGACTGCTTTAATTTGAAAAATTCAAATTACCTAGAAAGGTGATTCTAAATGAATATGACACCTAGGGCTAATCCATTTCAAAAGTTATGTGATGAAGTAATATCATTGGATAAATCGATAAGGTTTACCGGAATATCTGATAAGGAAGGTAAGCTCCTAGCTGTTTCGGAGCGTCGCAATCTGAAACCGTTATTATCGACAGAAGAGAGGGCTCAGTATGCCATTACAGCAGCTACAAGGCAGTACACCAGGTTACGATGGGAACACCATCTTGGAAGGATTCATTACGCAAGCTCCCGCTATGAGCGCCTCGCTAGAGCAACAATCCCGATCGCTGATATCAACAGCAATTTGTACTTTGTATTGCTAATATCCTTTGACCCAAAGATAGAAAATCTCCATATGTTAGTCACGAAAACCATAATCCCAAGAATAAGAAAAAGGACGAAGAGATTGTTGTTAGAAAGCACGGCCGAAGTTTGAACCCAAATAGGTACCAAGTTCTACAACCTTATCTAAGCCGACATAATTTCAGAAGAAAGTCTTTACACCGTTGGTCCCACAATATTAGGTACGATAAAAGGATGGAATGCAGACAGCTCCGTTATTCTCTTCATATTCTTAATTACAAATGCTGTACAATACTCACGCCGTGCTAAAATATCTTGCATGTAAAAGAATTCATGGTGATGACCGTTGTGGATTTCTGTCTGATGAAATCGCCGTCCTTAGTAAACATCGAATTCTAGTTGTAAGTTATTGACTGAGCTTTTGGCCACTATCAGATCAATTTATCTCCCTTTAACAGCAGACACGGTACTGTACCTCACGCAGTGACAAAGAAGGATTATCGCTGCCCAAGAATGGAAGTCAGAATTGATCATCAGATTCTTCATGAGAATTCTCTATTTCTTTTTTGGGCGTTAAATGGGAGCTTCCGACTTCACTTAGCTTTCGGGTCTTCCGGAGTCAAACTAGGTGCAGGAATTCATTGCTTGGCTGAGATTCCTCCGTCTACAGTGAATACTGTGCCGGTTATCCACCTTGCATCCGTCGAACACAGATATGAGACGGCTCCAGATATATCTTCTGGGGTCCCGATACTTCTCAATGGAAAGGAGGCCTCCAGTAATTTTCGGGCGTTCTCATCTTGTAAGTATGGGTCGATAATCGGACTTTGAATAGTGGAGGGTACGACACAGTTACATCTGATTCCGTACGGACCATATTCGACAGCAATGCTCTTCGTTAACATTATTATGCCTGCTTTCGTCACTCCGTATATTGATAATGGAACGTTAGGAATTGCTCTTACTCCTAGCAAAGAAGATATATTAATAATATTCCCTGTCTTATTATTAAGCATAAGCGGGAGTACTGCTTTTGTCATCCTAAATGTCCCTATAAGGTTGGTATTTATTAGAGTACTCCATTGTTCTTCTGTCATTAAGTGAAATGGAGTTGGGTCATTGATAATTCCAGCATTATTAATAAGTATATCAACCTTCTCAAATGCAGAGACCGTCTGTTCAGCAGCGCTTATCACTTCAGCTTCTCTTGTTAGATCTGCGTTAATCGTAAGAACATTCTTCTTGTCTGGAATCTCACCGGCAACCTTATCAAGACTGGCCCTGTTTCTCCCAATTAATACCACTCTAGCCCCTTCAGATGCGAGCCTTTTGACGGTCGCTTTTCCTACTCCTCCGGCGGCTCCGGTAATTATTGCTACCTTACCCTTAATCTTCATTAGCGCTAAAACCACCAACCTTTTTAAAGAGTCTTTCGTATGTGCCAGATAAAATAGATTTAGTATCTTATACCAGCGAACAGAATAATAATACATAATCGTATACCATTCTAAGACAGATTGTGGTGGCGAGTATGAAAGTAGTACTTGATACAAGTGCGATAATTGACGGCGAATTTACTAGACTCCTTGAAAAGAGTGAAAAAAGTAAATTTTCGGCTATTATCATTCCAGTAGCAGTGTTAGATGAGCTGCAATCTCAAGCCTCTACAAACAGGGAGCATGGCTTTGTTGGCTTGAATGAAATAAAGAAAATTAGGGAACTGTGCGAGATTATGGAGATCGAGTTTAGGTTTGCCGGAAAAAGGCCTTCCTTGGATGACATTAGATTGGCAAACCATGGACGAATCGACGCGATTATCAATGACCTAGCCCTTATTGAAGATGCAACGTTAGTTACCGCAGATTACGTTCAGGCACGCGTCGCAGAAGCTTATGGAATTAGGACCTGGCATATTCCTCAACCGGCTGTGAATTCAAGTTTGACCATCGAGAAGTACTTTGACGAGCATACAATGAGTGTGCACATGAAAGAGGGAATCCTACCGGTCGCCAAGCGAGGCGTCCCGGGCAACTTTCGACTAGAGACCCTAGCTGATAGAGCAAGTACTAGAGGCGAATTAATGTCAATTGTGAGGCAGATATCTGAAGCATCTCGAAATCACGAGTTAGGGACCATTGAACTAGATCTAGATGGTGCAACTGTCTACCAACATGGAAATTATAGAATTGCCATAGCTAGGCCTCCGTTTTCCGATGGCCTAGAGATAACGGTTGTGAAACCCATTGTGAAACTGACAATACAAGACTACAACCTTTCAGACAGGTTAAAGCAGAGGCTGGATAGAGCTGCCGAGGGAATAGTCATTGCAGGCCCACCTGGCTCCGGTAAGAGCACACTTGCAAGTAGCCTCGCAGAATATTACGTCGACAGAAAAAAGATTGTCAAGACTTTTGAGTCTCCAAGAGATTTGCAAGTCCAGAAAGAAATAACGCAATATGGGCCATTAGAGGGTAGTTTTGAGAATGCTGTAGATATTTTGCTTCTTGTAAGGCCAGACTACACTGTATTTGACGAGGTCAGAAGAAGAGGTGATTTCGAAGTTTTTTCAGACATGAGATTAGCGGGTGTTGGTATGATAGGAGTCGTTCATGCTTCTAGTTCTCTCGATGCTATTCAGCGATTCATAGGCAGGGTCGAGCTCGGAATGATCCCCCACATTCTTGACACGATCATTTTTGTCGAGAATGGTTGGGTGAACAAGGTGCATGATATTTCTCTTACAGTGAGAGTTCCATCTGGGATGGCAGAGGCCGATCTCGCAAGGCCACTCGTCGAAGTTAGGGATTTTGAAACCCAGAAAATCGAATATGAGATCTATACTTACGGGGAGGAGAATGTAGTAGTTCCTGTCGGTAACTTCGAAGATTCCGATATTAAGCAGAGTGCTATTAAGAGACTGGCCGAAGCGAGAATCAAGGATGCTATAAGGAGATTCGATCATAGTGCAGAAGTGAAAATAATCTCTGAAAACAGAATACTGGTTAGAGTAGACAAGGATGCTGTCCCTAGATTGATAGGTAAGGGCGGATCGACAATAAATGAATTGGAGAATATTCTCGGCATCAAGATAGATGTTGAGGCTAAAACTTTGGCCCTTGGAGAGGAGATTGAATTTGAAATAGTGGAAGCTGGCTCTTCTTTGACATTTCTGACAGGGAGTAATGCTATTGGAAAGGCCATAGATATTTACGTGGAGAATGATTTTGTTCTAAACAGTCTGGTAGGTAAGAAATCGAGGGTAAAGATCGACAAGAGGTCTGCAAGCGGGAGGAGGTTAATTAACGCCTTTCTGGCTGGGCAAGAGATAAAGATCTTCCTCAGCAAGTCAAAAGAATAGATGCCCTAAAATACGCTGGAGAATTCCTAATGGACGAATGACAGTATTTGGGGTTTAGCGGAGAAACCCTATACCGGAAAACACACCCTAAACCTGCAGAACCTTTATTTAAAAGATCGACATCGTTTTAAGAGGCAGGGAAGGGATTCAGTTGGGTAATTTAAGGAAAGACTACGTTCTTGAAAAATTCGTAATTCTCCCATTTCAGAATGATATCGTTGATGAGGCAAAGTTACGATCAGAATGTCCTTTTTGTCCGGGTAATGAATTGATGACCGAGCGGGCTACCCTTGCATTGGTAGCAAAGGACGGCATACTAAAACGGCTTTCGGACACTGAGGAAAACCTGATCGAGGGATGGTGTGTCCGCGTCTTCCAAAGCAGCAGTCCCTCTGTTACTACATCTGAAGGTGTAGATTACACAGATAAGCCTCATTATAGTGAGCCCGCATACGGATATCACCAGATAGTTGTGGCATCCCCTGATCACAACCAGAAACTTTCTTCAATCTCTATTGAACAATGGACAAACGTACTACTTGTCATTCAAGACAGGGTTAGGTGGCTATACACGCAGAAAGGTGTCACGTATGTATCCATCTATGTTAATGATGGAATAGCGGCCGGTGCCGCTTTGTCCCACCCACATCTAAATCTCCTCACACTATCTACAGTTCCCCCAATAATTGAAATTGAAGCTGACGCGGCACACAAGTTCATGAATGAAAACGGGAATTGTCCAGCATGTGTAACACTTGGTGTTGAATCAGAGGGACCTCGCCAGATCTTGTCCACGGATACATATATTGCATTTTCTCCATGGGCATCTAGCTATCCATATGAATTTTGGATTTACCCTAAGAAACACATGACAACATTCACTAAGATTAGTCAGAAGGAAATAAGCGGATTGGCAATGATTTTAAGGGCAACTCTGGGGGGCTTGTCAAGAGCTCTCGACAGCGTTCCTTTCAATCTAGTGTTCCATCTTTCACCTGAAAAGAAGAATAGCAGACAGATTCATTGGCACATAGAGGTATATCCTCAGCTTCATACGTGGTCTGGTCTTGAAAGAGGTTATGGGGTCTATGTGAATAATATCGGACCTGAGAAGAGCGCGGAAATACTAGGAGCAGCGTGCAGAAAGGAACTGGCCGGACTAGTCGGGATTACCTAAATTACTTGTCGTACGTTTAGAAATGGCAAAGCTAGAGAGCTGGACTTCAATTGGGGCATTGGCAATGGGTTCATTATTTGTTGCTATGATGATATCATTTTATTTATTTTTGGTAGGGCCGGGGGGAGAAGGTCCTGATGTGGATGTAGATCCGGGAGCACTTCTTGCGCAGACTATTTCAATAGCTGGAGCACCTAGCTTGATCTTGGCAGGGGTCGTATTTGGTTTGTCGGTAAGAGGCAGAAACACTTTTGCTGGACTAATTCTTGGTGCGACTGGGGTCTTACTCGCAGTAGGGATGTGGGTAGTGACTACCATTAAGTCACATATTAATAACCAATTCTTGACAAGCGGTTTGGAATACGCACCAATAATTTTCGTCATTGCTGGGATAGGCGTTTTGATCCTGGGAATTTACATTACTAAATTCGCGCCAGAGAGCAAGGAGAGGCGAATCAGGGGCTTTGAATATTGAAATTAATGTTGTTTAAGCAAATTCATTCATTGATCTGTTGCTACTTTAAAGGACGGACGGTTCCGTTCCTGCACCAAGTCTTAGCTGCGAGCGAACTATGCGTATTTATGTAGGGCGATCAACAAATCTATCTTTATTGATCATGTGCCAACTCAAATTCTACCAAGCTTTTTGACGTATTTTTTGTATGCATCCAAGTAGGTCTTTTTGTCTCCAATGTCCACAAAGCCTGATTCTATCTTAAAGCCTCTTACTATTTTGTTGTTTCCAAGGGCCTTCCTTACTGCTTCATCCATTCCGTACGCGCTGGACCTAGGTACAAGTTTTAGGAAGTCTGGTTCAATAACGTAACATCCCATGTTTATTAAGCCCGTAATCTCAGGCTTCTCCTTCCAGGAAGCTACCCGATTAGATTTGCCATTCAGTTCTATAAACCCGTATTTTAGATTAGTCCTGTACCGCAGAAGTGCCATCGACAGAAACGCCTTTGATTTTTTGTGCTCAAGTATCATCTTGTGAAGATCGAATTCATAAATGGAGTCACCGTAAAGGCAGATGAATGTCTCATCTACAAGGTATTTTTCCGCAGTCTTTAGCTGGCCAGCTGTTGCTAAAGGCCTTTCTGATCTTGCATATTCTATTTTTACTCCAAACCTACCACCATCTTCGAAATAGTCCTCGATCGTTCTGTGAAGGTAGCTTACACATATTATCACATGATCGATTTTATTGGCGCCTCTAGTCGTCAACCATGAAATAATGTGCTCTAGAAGCGGCTTATTGCCTAGTGGCAACATAGGCTTTGGAATGAAAAATGTGTAAGGTTGTAGTCTAGTTCCGAGACCTCCTGCCAATATCACTGCTTTCATTGAATTTCTTCACTTCATATGTCCTCTATATATCTACCAATTCGATACTGAAATGTAAAGCTTCGATTCGAAGCGAGGGTCTGCCTAAGACTCTGCCAGGAAATCCTTAAGAATGCTGTTTATTTTTTTAACCAAAGCTACAGGATTCTTATCGAAGACGACGATCATCGGCTCTTTTCCCATGTCTCCAAGGTGATATATCACCTCTGCTCTGGAATTAGTTTCCAATGCTTTTCTGACGCCCCATTCTATAGACTTCCCTTCCGTTTCCTTGCGCCTCTGCGGTTCAGCTTGTCTATCATATGACGATATTGAATAGCTTCTTCTACAGATCTCTAGCAATTTGAGGTCATACCGAATGTTAATAGCAGATCGCATGAGAGGATTTTTTTTCATATAACTCAGGATGGCTGATGCGACATGTTTAGAAGCTCCGAAACGAATTCGGTCCACCGCCTTAGCCCGATCTCCAATCCTTGCTATCCTTCCATTTACTGCTGCCACGTCTGACAGGCCAACCGGCTGACCAACAGAGTAAGCGATATTTGTCTGCGTTTGTGGTATCAACAAACCAAAACTCTCCGTTGATTCTATGTCCTCTACTGCTGCCTCTAAATCCCTCAGGACAAGGAAACGGTCGGAATTGGAGTGTACAACCAGCGAAGGATCAGCTATAGCTGATCCCCTTCCAACTCGAATAGGGCTAGCTATGCCCGTGTAGACATATGCGTTTGCGAGCCTGCATGCGTTTTCCAGCTGAGTTTGTCCTGCCAAATAGGCGGTGACGGCTGCCGAAAAGTTACATCCTGTCCCATGTAATTTATCTGTCTTCAATCGTTCTCTCTCGATCGTTACTACGGTACGACGGTGAGTTAGGAGGAAATCCGTGATGGTTTTGGTTAGTGAATGTCCGCCCTTTATTATGACATTTTTTGCACCCATATCCAACAGTATATTGGCTGCAGCCAATAGTGAATCTTCAGAATTGATTTTCATTCCAGAAAGAACCTCAGCCTCAAGTAAATTGGGGGTCAACAAGTACGAAATTGGAATTATGAGTTCCTTAAAATTTTCAAGATCATCTTTCAAAATCAGATCAAAGCCTGTCCCGCTAACCAGTAATGGGTCAACAACGATGGGTATAGTCACGTTCTTAAGTCCACGGCACACCTCTTTCATTATTTCCGCATCATAAACCATTCCCACCTTCACTGCGTCCATTTTGAAGTCCGACATAACGGCTTTGAATTGGCTAGAAATTATTTCAGATGTGAGAGGCAATATCCTGATGACTTTTGAGGTATTTTGCGCTGTAACAGCTGTGATTACAGAGCAACCAAAAACACCTAAAGCAGAAAAAGTCTTGATATCAGCCTGAATCCCAGCTCCTCCTCCGCAATCACTCCCTGCTACACTTAATGTTACTCGCAATACACCAGGTCTTAGGAAAGTGCACATAATATTCATTGGCTCAGTATTGGCTTGTAGAAACTGATGATGCTACAAAGAGCGCTGCACAACCTTCGAGCTTAGCTCCGTATATTATTTAGCACAATAAGAATAAATCTGGTCCCACAGTTGTTTTTTAGAATTGATTGGAACCACGTTCAAAGCTATCTATGTTTTGCTTGATGGTGTAGGTGATCTGCCTCATCCTTCGCTTGAAGGCTCTACCCCATTAGAAGCCGCTCACACACCATCGTTAGACAGATTGGCCACGAAGGGATCTACGGGAAGAGTCATTAGCGTAGGGAAGGGCATTGCTCCTCAATCAGATATCGCAGTATTCAACATGCTGGGCTACGATTTTAAGGACGTAGCATATCCGGGACGTGGGGTCGTAGAGGCGCTTGGAGCCGGAATGGATTTTACGAACGGTGACCTAGCACTGAGAGGAAATTTTGCAACAATTAATAGGACAGGGGAGATAATAGACCGTAGAGCCGGGAGGATTATTACAAAAGATGAAGCCGTTGAGATATGTAGGACACTAGAAGAGAACGTCAAGTTTCCGGCCGGCGACATCAATCTCAGCCTGCAGCCTACTATAGGACATAGGGTAATTGTTAAATTTCGACAATTCTCAGGTGAACTCTCAGACAAAATAAGTAACACAGATCCAGCATATGATCGGATAAATGGAATGGGGGTTGCAAAATCTGAGATTAGCATTAAAATACAAGAATGCGTCCCTCAGGAAGTGGGTCAATCTGCCTTGACTTCTGCACAGATAGTCAACGAATTCAATAGGCAGACTATAGAGATATTGGAGAAACATCCGGTGAATATTCGTCGAATAGCGAAAAGGTTGAATCCCATGAATTCGATCTTACTCCGCGATTCGGGAAATCGTTTACCCGTAGTGGAATCTATTGAGCGGAGATACGGGTTAAAATTCGGGTCTGTAGTCGATATGCCCGTGGAGATTGGCATATCAAAAGTCATAGGTATGGAATTCACAACAGCCGGGGATATTGATGCTTATGAAGAAAAGGCGAGAAAATGTTTGGAAAAAATTGAAGATGGTGATGTCGATGTAGTCTACGTACACCTTAAAGGCCCTGATGAATTTGGACATGACGGCGACGCAATCGGCAAGAAAAAGAGCATCGAGGAAATAGACAGCCGCTTCTTTGGGCTACTTTTGGGCCATTTGGACCTGTCGACAACGATGCTGGTCATTTCAGGGGATCATTGTACGCCTTGTATACAAAAAGCTCACACTGATGATCCTATCCCCATTCTATTCACTGGTGCTCGTGCACAAAGCGATGGAAGCAAGCGATTTACAGAAGCAGAATCATCAAAAGGAAGCAAAGGACTGATGAGAGGATCGGATATCCTGCCTACTATTTCAGGGTTGTTCGGAAAATCAGGTAAACGCGCAAATCCCTAGCAAGAACTAGAACCTCCCTGACATCAAATTTCCCTTGCATAGTTGGCAAACTCCTTCGTCTATGTCTGATTCGATGTTGTGGTGTATGTCGCAGATTATTAGAGAGTGACGTATATAATTACACAATTCAATGAATTTTGACATCGTATATGGCGTATAGGACTTGTTTGAGGCAAGGTCCCTAGCGATATCATCAACCATCCCCATTATTTGATCCAGCAAAGTAAGTTTGGACATCAATTCTATGTCCCCTCTTGTTCCTCGAATGTAATTGCTCACCGCTGCCTGTGTCACGCCTAGAACTTTGGCAACAACCTCCTCCTTCATATCATATTCGCTAGTTAGCTTTCTAGCTAAGATAGCTCGAATAGCAGGAATTAGAGATTTAGCTTCTATTTCTGAGGGGAGGAGCATTTTCAGTATAACAAAAATCGACATTGTTATTATATAAAGATTATTTGTCTAGGGTACTTGTAAACAAGTGTAACCACTGTATATTTTTAAATACATGTTGCCAGTGGATCTACTAACGGAATGTATATTCAAAATTTGATGGGGGATTATTATCATAAATGAAGATAAAATTTGGATTTACTCAAGGACTAAACGTTGCTAGGCTAGGATTAGATGAAACTCAGGTGATGACTGCTTGTCAGATGGCTGATAGGATGAATTACGATTCTGTTTGGATGATGGATCATTCTAACGTTCCTCAGTGGAAGAATGCGGTGGTTAATGACGCATGGCTAATGCTGTCGGCTATAGGTGCAGTCACTCAGAACGTTGAGCTTGGAACTTGTGTTACCGATGCAATAAGAAGGCATCCTTCGACCATCGCGCAGTCTACCATAACGCTGGACAGAATAACTAACGGGAGATCCATACTTGGCATAGGTGCCGGTGAAGCGCAGAATGTCGTAGATTTTGGCATTGAATTTGATAAGCCTGTGACAAAATTCAGGGAACAATTGGAGGTTATTGAAAGCTTGTTCAAGTCTGATCCAGATAATAGGGTAAACTTCAAGGGAACTTATTACAAACTGATAAACGCATGCTTGCAGACAAAAAGCATACGCAAACCCCGTCCGCCGATATACATTGCTGCCGGCGCACCTAAAACATTGGAGTTATGCGCACAATATGGTGATGGGTGGATTCCGATCGGATATACACCAGAGCTTTTCAAGCATCACGCATCGGTGATCTTAGGAAAGGCAAAGGAACATGAGAGAAACCTTGATGGATTCCAGTTTGCTAACGATGTGGATATATATTTTACCGAAGATGGAGAAGAGGCATGGAATAAGATGAAGAATGCGGTGAAGGTTAGCCTATACAAACCGGAATTGCTTAAGGTCCACAACATAGAACAAGATTCTGAGTTTGATTTCAGACGGTATTTTACGGAGTACGCAATGAACAAGCCTGAGCTTATGCAACAGATGAAACGCGCTGCGCTCAAAATTCCAGATAAAGTTGCGAGATCTGCCATAGGTGTAGGAAGGTCAGATGATGTGATTGAAATGCTGGAGAGATTCATAAAAGCCGGAACCAATCATTTCATAATTCGCTTTTGGGGGGACGGTTATTTCAAGAACATCGAAACATTTGGAAATAAGGTCATACCATATTTTAAGGATAGAAAAGACAACTGAAATTTATTGAAAATACGGGTCGAGAATGGTCTGAGTCGTCGAACCCAGCGATTTAATACCGCGACCTGAATTTTCACGCATTTGTTTCTTCTTAGGTGAGATAGCCTGAGCATCGTAACCCATTGCGCGTAGCTCTGATGCAAAGTCATCTGCAAATCCGTGAATAGTATAGACCTTCTCCGGCTTACAGTGTTTTACGACCTCTAGCAGTTCTAGATAATCGCAGTGATCGCTTAATGGAATCGCGTAGTCTAGTCCCATCACCTGACGAAACCTCTCTCCAATTGCCCAACCTGTGAAGCCAACTGTAATAGCCTTGCAGCAAGATTTCATCTCTTTGACGAATTCCGCTCCTCCACTCATAAACGGAGATATCATTACCCACGGAACGCCATGCTGAAACATTCCTCTTTCTTTTGCCTGTAGAAACGTAAGACATTCTTTCAACGGCACTCCTAACTCTTTATAAACAGAGTTCATTTTATGCACTGATTCATGGACGATCATTGGGTCCCAATGTTTAAACAATTCCGTAAGAAGCTGAGCCTTTCCCAGTGGATAGCCCATTAAAATTATGGGAATGCCTCTGTCGTACATCTCCGATAGAATTTCATTGGTCTGATGGATGCATTGATCCAATGAGGGAAAGACATATTCCGGCCTGGCAAATGTCGATTCTATGATTAGATGCCTGGCCTGTGGAAGTCTTGCGCCGCTCAAAAATGCGCGATTCCTCATCGAAATATCCCCTGTGTAGAAGAGCTCATCAGGAATTAAAAAACCTCGTGAACCCAGGATGTGCCCCGTGTCTACCAGACGATATTCCTCCGGGGTCTGTATCGGTTTCTCTAAGTCATGGCCTCTAAAATTTGCTATTATAGAAGTCGCATGCGATGCCAATATTTTCTTAGAGCTCTTGAACGCCTTCTTTCTACGTATGAAAAGATGATCGGTATGTGCATGTGAAACAAACATAAAATCAGAATTAGAATCTCTCTGAGGATCCAATGAAATCGACTTGCCGTCAAAATGCACTCCTAATATTCGATCCTTAATGCCGACTCCGATTCCCACTGTAAAAACCTTGACCCCTACCTTTTACAAGCATTTTAACGTTGATGTCATCATCTTACTACCTATCCGGTTTGAAAAGCGCTAAATATGTTTCACGATTCAGATAAATATTGGGAACCAGTCAAGGTGAGCTAAGATAGTTGATAAAACTCGCCATTCTAATCTCAGGTCGAGGAACTAACATGGAAGCAATTCTTACTGCCATTCATCAGGGCAGAATAAGAAATGCCCATCCCGTAATTGTTCTATCGAATGTGCAAAATGCCAACGGTCTCACAATTGCAAATAAAAAATTCGGGGTTCGTACTGAATTGCTAAGTAAAGATGATGATGGGCTTAAAGGTTGGAACTACGACAAGAATATTTTGTCAATCCTTCAGAAATACAAGATATCGCCTCGAAATGGGTTGATATGTTTAGCGGGTTTCATGAGGCTACTGAGTCCGAAGTTCGTCTCTATCTTCAGAAATCGGATTATCAATATTCATCCCTCATTGCTTCCTTCATTTCCTGGTTTACATGCTCAACGTCAAGCCCTGGAATATGGGGTAAAGATAAGTGGTTGTACTGTTCATTTTGTAGACCAGGGCTTGGATACAGGTCCCATCATAATCCAAAAAAGTACGCCTGTGCTGGAATCTGATACTGAAGAAACCCTATCAGCACGAATTTTGGAGGATGAACACAAAATCTATCCGGAGGCTATTCGACTCATTTCAGAGAACAGGGTAAAGCTTTTACGAAGAAAGGTACTGGTGCAGAAGCAATGAAATATCCTGATAGATAGAATGACTGCATTTTGCAGAGTGATCCTTGTTAGTCCTATCATAGCAGCACGCATACTCGAAAAAATAAAATTGCAGAATTATCTTACAGCTGGTCGCATGCAGGTATCATACTGATTGGGTTCTTCCTTTTCCGCCGATAAGAGGATATTGCGGAGAGAGATGTTGGCCAAAAGGAATGCGTTGACGGCATTTGAGATTTACCTTAAAAGCAAGAAAATACAAGAAATTCTTACTGGAAGCAAAATATTTGGACGGTCCAAAGTCTTGGGAGTATACATTGCTCACGGCTCTGAAGTTAGAACTCGGATGATTATTGAGGCTGGGTTTAGAGCCAACAAGATCGTTGGGGTTCCGAAAGTCATAGATCCGGACATCATTAAATTCTATCAAATTGAGGACATTACAAGCAAATCACTAGGTAAAGGGAGATACGGCATTTCGGAGCCGAAAGAAACAACTAAAGACGTTACAGAGATAATCGATCTACTTATCGTTCCAGGTCTGGCTTTCGATGGCCATGGTTACAGATTAGGGCATGGAAAGGGATACTACGATAAGTTTTTGACAGAAAAAAGAAGGATGGTCTCTATCGGGCTCGCATTTGGCTTTCAACTTGCTAAAACGAAAACCCTGCCTCACAATATAGATGATAGGAAGATTGACAAGATAGTGACTGAGACTGGGATACATTCCTTAGCATCTGACTGAATACGATCCAATGTCTTTGCGAAAATACTGTTCGTTTGCACCCCAGGTTATTTCATGGACTACCTCGTACGCTCGGTCTCTAGCTTGTCTCAAACTGGGGGCAAGGGCAGTAACAGAAAGAACCCTTCCTCCATTCGTTATGATATTGCCCGTTGAGTCGGTGGCAGTCCCGGAGTGAAAGATGTTGATATCTTGAGGATATGTTTTCCTCAGTCCTCGTATTGTTTTTCCCGTAGAATATTTTGAAGGATAGCCCCTAGAGCACATTACCACACAGACGGAAGCAAGGTCCTTCCATTGCAATGGTGGGAGCTCACCCAATCTGCCATTAGCCGTGTAATAAAGATATTCAAAGAGATCAGAATCCAACCTGACCATCAAAGGTTGGCATTCAGGGTCTCCCATCCTCGCATTGAATTCAAGCACATATCCTTTTCCTTTGTCATCGATGATCAACCCCGCATATAGAAAGCCTACAAACGGATCGGATACATCCTTCATTTTCGAGATCGTACGATTGATGATCTTGTCGAGTACTTCTTTCTCCAGATCTTGATCTATATAAGGAACTGGGGAAAAACTTCCCATGCCACCGGTATTAGGACCCATATCACCATCACCGATGTTCTTGTAATCCCTGCAAGCCGCGAACGCCTTCGTGCTTTGACCGTCGGAAAGAACAATAAAAGATGCTTCTATTCCTTCGATCCTTTTTTCTATCACGATCTTCTCACCGGCCTCGCCAAATGTCCTTTTTACCATCATTCTTTCGATAGCATCAATCGCCTCCTGTTGATTTTTGCAAATTACTACCCCTTTTCCTGCAGCAAGACCATCGGCCTTTATTACAAGGTTTTCTGGGTGTTCATACACGTAATCTTTTGCCTTTGCTTGGTCAACGAATAAGGCAAATTCTGGTGTGGGTATTCCTTGAGACCTGAGCAGTTCTTTGGCATATGATTTACTTGTTTCGATTCTTGCGGCATTTAACGAGGGGCCAAAAATTTCAAGTGCGTTATCTAAAAAGATATCTACAATACCCTGAGAAATGGGGCCTTCTGGCCCTACAACGGTAAAACAATCCTTGTTTTTTGCGAATGAAACGAGCTTATCAAAATCTGAACTCTGAAAAGGCATATTGGTCTCTGTGCCTGCATTTCCAGGAGCATAAAAGATATCTTGTACGAGCCGACTTTGAGCAAGCTTCCACCCCAATGCATGTTCTCTTCCTCCCCCACCAATTACCAGAACATTTCTTCGCTTACCGTTCAATAGTTCTAGAGAATGAGATACCATGATGTATTAATTAGTTATGAAGTCAAGTCATTCTGGTATTGGTATAGGAGTAAGGACTCCAAGCAACATGATTGGCTATTAAAATTCATCTTAGTATAAATATCATAGTACATGACATCAACACCTAGGTAACAACAGCTTGAAAGATTATGACCATATTATAGTATGGACCGATTATATTAATCGAAATCTATCTCGAAGAAAAGGTAGGAAAATTGCTAAGGATAAGGCCATCTATGATCCTTCGATACAGGAACTAGTCGACGCCTCTAAATTGGCTGGATTTGAGATAACAGCTGAGCAAACCAACGAAAATGCAAGGTTCCCCAGAAGACCCTACGTAAGGTCGGGCTACATCATGCTAGAGAAAAATTTGAGTTCAAAAAAGACTGGTGTGATACAGACCCTGGCAGAGAGGATAACGCAAAAGAGAGCAAGGGTATCTAAAAGAGGCTGAAAACAATTCTTTTGCCAACAGGAAGAGAACCAGAATATAATGAATTCCGAAAGTGACCTGTAAATGAGTCTGGTCTCATGTCAGCGATAGTGGAAGCTGGAGAGGTAGTTCACTTCGCGAAGAGTGGAAGGTTAATACTCAAAATTAGTAAGTATATCAAGTTGGCCCCAGGCGAGATTTTAGCTGATGAATCAGGTAAAAGCATTGGTAAGGTAACGGAGCTCATAGGGCCTGTTATGGCTCCATATGCCTCTATACTTTTGTTTGATATTCATATTGGACAAGTCACTGGTAGCAAGTTGTTTAGATTGTCTTCTCAAGGAAGTCGATTAGCTAGATACAAAAAGAACGCAAGGCCATTTAAGAAGAAAAAACGTATTCGCAGTAGCACATAGTCAATCAATCATAGAGATGTCTCACCAGCTGTTAGGATTCATAATGGACGCACTTTGATTGCTCTAATCGGCGTAGGTTTGTCAGTTTCGGATGCCACATTGTTACCCTATTAGATCGGTAGGGTTTCCGAACCGATGGTATCAAATGATAAAACAGCTTTATGTGGACGGATATTCTTTAGCTATACACTCACCATCACGGAGTCCGACAAATTTCGAAGAGATACTCGGAGAAAGGATTCTGAACACAATCACGATTTTTCACAAATCCGCCTTCAACGGTGAGGGGAACATTCTATGAAATATCATCTCTGTGAGCCTTGGGAATGAAAGTAGGTAACTCTTCCACTCTTGTCTCTGTAACTAAAACCGAATTCTGACAACAGCCTCAAGTCAGCTGAACCAAAGACGGTTCCATCTCTGCAAACCAATTTATCGTTGATACAGCAACTTCCACAAATTCCAATTGCGCATTTCATGTATCTTTCCAAACTAGCTTTCACCGGGACGGAATGAATCTCTCCTAGTTCATAGACGCCCCTCATCATTAGTTCAGGTCCACAAGTGTAAATGATTTCAAATTTGCCAGACTGAAGAGCCAGCTCTGCGAGTTTCACCGCAGAACCTTTGAATCCACAAGTCCCGTCATCGGTTGAAACTTCAAGTTTGTTTTCTAAGTCGGTGTCCAATAATAACTGACGAGCTCTCTTTTCGAAGAGCACTTCATTTCTGGTTCTTGATCCAATAACTAGAGTGATGTTCACACGAGCCTTCCGCAGGGTTTCGCAAAGTCTTAGCAAAGGCACTAACCCAGTACCTCCTCCCACTATGAGCGCGTTCCTTACATCCTTGGGTACAGAAAAAGAATTTCCATAAGGACCTCTAATCCCAATTTGTTCCCCAACCCCTTTATCATAGAGTGCAGTTGAACCTGAACCGTATTTTTTGACTGTTACCGCTGCGAATATTCGATTACCTATATTCTCGATCATTATGCTCATGGGTAACTCTTCAACAGGCGGGATCCATACCATCAAAAATTGCCCTGGAAAAGACGAAATACTCAGGCCATCCTCAAAAACGATAGTTCGAATAGTCGGCGTCTCTTCAATTACGTTTTCTATTCGCACTAATCTTATGATATCAATATCTGTGAGACCTACCAATTAAGTCCTTCACGCTCTTGAGCCCTTTCCTCTTGAGGTATTTCAAGATCCCGCTATTTATAGAATTGAAAATACCCATTCCTTCATAACCTATCGCAGTGCCAACTTGAAATGAAGAAGCACCTGCAAGCATTAACTCTACAGCATCTTCCCAGGCCAATACTCCTCCACAACCTATAATTGGAACATTAAATTTGTTGGATAATTCAAAGATACATCTTACCGCGATCGGTTTGATCGAACTTCCAGACAATCCCCCAATTTTATTACTTAGTATAGGACTGTAGTTGTCTATATTAATCTTCATTGCTCTTACCGTGTTGATTGCAGTTATACCATCTGCTCCCCCACTTATGGCTGCTCTTGAGATATCGAGAATATCAGAATTTCCGATTCCGACTTTTACAAAAACCGGCCTAGATGTATTAGATTTGGTAGCCTCAACAATTAGTTTGACCATCTGCGGGTCATCACCTATTTCCATGCCAAGTTTTAGAACATGAGGGCATGAAAGGTTTATTTCGTAAGCTATAATCTTTAAATTATCGAATTTTCCCACCATAATTTCAAATTCTGAAGGATCAGAACCAACAAGACTGACGATCAATGGAACCCGGTCGTTTGTGCTGATTTCTGAAGAGAATGCTTCGTATCCGGGATTGGACAGTCCCACTGCATTGATATAGCTTTTACTCTCCAATGCAATAATTGTAGGATTTTTATATCCATCCATGGGATACCTGCTAATTGACTTGCTCACTACTGCTCCAGCTCCCTCAATATAGATTCGTTCAAAGATCGCCTGCGAGATACCAAGAAAGCCCGATGCTAGTATACTAGGATTGCGCAGCCGCATTCCAGCTACTTCAATATTGAGCAAATCACTTTCTATTTCTAGATTCAATTTTTTTCACTATGATTCTTTGATTAGACTCTAACGCCTATTTTTGTGATACGCCATATCAGCAAGGCAAATTTAGCGCCCATCTCGTAGAGTTTAGCTTTCATCCGCAAGCGACCTACGAATAAAGAAATTTATTAAACGTAAAAGAGAGAGAGTTGCATGTGAAACTGGCCTTTAGCACAAATGCTTTCAAGAAATTTTCTTTAGAGGATTCAATAAAGCAGATAGGAAGTATCGGTTATGAAGGAGTCGAGATTCTCTGTGACATACCACATCTTTATCCTCCTTTACCGGCCCAAGAAAGCTTATCACGTTTGAAGACATGTTTGGAGAAGCAACATCTGGAAATCTCTAATTTAAACACGTTTACTCTGTATGCAGTCAACGACGTCTATCATCCATCTTGGATAGAGCCTGACACAGGGGCCACAGAACTCCGAATCAGACACACCATTGAATGCCTGAAAGCTGCTAACCTTCTCGGTGCAAAGAATATTTCAACAGAAGGGGGGGGTCCACTGCCACTTGACAGACCCAATAGAAGAGAATTAATGATCCTTTTCAGGAAGAATCTAGAAAAGGTTGTAGAGATAGCAGAGCATGAAAATATAAAGATTCTTGTGGAACCTGAGCCTGGATTAATAATAGAAAATGCTTCACAGATTACTGAATTCTTAAAGAACTTTGACACAGAAAGTATAGGATTGAACTGCGATCTAGGCCACTTTTATTGTGTGGGCGAAGATCCTGCGAGAATCGTGTATCAGCTAGAAGACTACATAGGACACTTCCATTTAGCAGACATAGCGAGCAATCGTATACATAATCATCTATTGCCAGGTGCGGGATCCATAAACTTTGAATCCGTTTTTGATGCAATGCGTGGCATAGGATATCGAGGTTACGTTACAGTCGAATTGTACACATATCAGGATGACCCTCTCATCGCTGCTACTAAAGCATACAATTATCTTCTGAAGTTCCTGTGAACGAGAAATCTTCAGCACCATAACCATAACCATAATATACTTGTACCAGATCTATAGTTGAGGTAACTTACTCTTGGATCCACTAGCGAGAACACGATATTGAGAATCCCTCATAGTCCCACCAATCATCCAATTCTGAGAGTCATGAATCAATAATTTGCATTGAAAGGCAGTGGGCAAATCGGGCAATCAAGGATGGATGCACCGTTCTAACTGATGATGAGCTTGCAGATTTTATAAATATCGTGATGGATTGTACTGGCGCGTATTTTAAAGTACAAGACAATGAAATGAACAGGAATTCTGGAAAGGTATTTTTTATGTGTATAAGTAGCGGCCGCCAGCACTGCAGTTGATAATACACGTAGTGACCAAACACTGTAAAGG
>JBKPHJ010000343.1:0-10238 GCA_046729835.1 Thermoproteota archaeon | reverse complement strand
TATATAATGAATATATTAATTACACAAGAAGAATGACTGAAATATACAATGAATACGCTAAAAGTTCACAGAGGATGACACAGCTGTTCAAGGAACTGGCTGCAAATGCAGAGAAGATGACTGAATTGTATAAAGAATCTGCCAACAGCACAGAAAAAATGACCAAATATTGGTTACACTTCCTTTGGATGAAGCCATTGTCAAAAAATAAAGAAGGAAAACAAGATGAACAGGGGTAATGACAACTACTATTACTACTATTACTACTAATGACGTCCTTCTAAACAAAGTTGCTCCTAAAGAGGGGGGAGCAAGCGTATGCTATACGTCACACTGAAGGTGTACTCAAAAGCGTAGGACGTACTAGTTTATGAGTTGCACTACGGCTTATCCAAATTTGGTTTTATGATACGAGATGCTGGCCGAAATTAAAATAGCTAAAAGATAGTCAACAAGAAGTTATGATGATCAGAATTAGAAAACAAGTCCCCATTCAACTTTGGCCGATATGCATTACATTTGGAAGCCAGATACTGAGTGACACTCCATTAAGAAATTAAAAAACTTACCAGCGAGTTAGCCGGACAAGCGTAATATGTACTTTTAATCAATCAAAAATAAAAAAAGTTATGGTGCAGCTAATGCGCTTCTTGCTTTAGCTGTTGTTTAGCTATGGTGTTCTTTGATTATTAGTCGTCTCCGCCTTGTTCAGCCTCAAGTACTGGAGTATTGTTGTCGCCTTGTATTTGTGATGCTAGATTCTGGCAGAATACATCGATTGGATCTTCGCCATTGCCACATTCGTTGACTTGTGATACTGCTTGGGTCTTTTCATAACCCTTCTTTTTGTCATCATGTCTCTTCTTGTCTGCAAATGCATTGTCTGTCGCAAGTGCTGTTGCTGCAACTAACATTGCTGTCATTGCTGCTACAACCACTAAGTATTGGTATTCATTCTTCTGTTAGCTTGATGGAAGCTTGTGTTTATCTGCGTTAAGCTGATTCGGACGCTCATATATATCTGATTTTTATTCTATTAGAAATAGTGAAAAACAGCCCGTAGTTACTTGTCAGTGAAATGACTTAAATAAATCACTTAAGTTTACTAGTTACACTTTCTCCATTAGACGAAAGAGTAAAAAAAGACCACTGGTGATGGTAACACTGTTCTTCTATTCATACACGGATATCTCTGACACGATTTCTAACCTGCTTGGAAAGTATCATATTGCTCTTCCTGTTGATGCATTAAGATTCCTTTAGATAAGTTAAATTGTAGATCTCAAATCTTAATTAACAAAAAATAGCGACATCTAATCTAGTTCCTCTCCTATCTCTTCTAAGTCTATTGGATCCCTAACTGATCCAATTCCGAGGGCTTGCACTTTGGATTTAAGTATACCTGCTTGCGAGTAGAATTGTTTGTCACCCAAGTCAGTAAGCACCACTTCGCAATTATCAGCCCGAATGTCTCCTTTGGCTGAATTGAAATCCATTATCACATCATTTCCATCACCACAATCAAAGTAATTCGCACCTGGTCCGCCAATTAAAATGTCGTCATCAGGTCCAGCAAATAATTCATTATTGCCGCTACCCCCAACCAATAAATCAGCACCAAATCCAGCTTGAAGTACATCATTCCCAGGTCCAGCATATAATTGATCAGTACCATCAGATCCTGTTAATTCATCATTTCCTTCATCACCGTATAATCTATCATCGCCTTGACTACCTTGGAGAATATCGTTTCTTTCAAGCCCTCTTAAGGTATCTCCTAAAATAGACCCAACTCCTCCTGAGACAGCTGCCACCGGGGCTCCTATGATTGTATCATCACATTCGGTGCCCCTGGTATATGAACGAGTCCCGAGAATGACATTCGTGATAGAACAGCCATCATCATCATCATCATCATCATCCGACGCATAAACCTGATAACTAATACTAGAAGTACTTTCCAACAGATTTAATAATGAAACTAGCATCAGCATCATTATAAGTTGGAAATTCAGCACTTCACTATGTAATATGGAAGAACTATTTAATAAATCATAAAATTTCTCAATACATGATTAGTTTTAGCAATACTCCGTAGCCAAGAGAACACGTAGCTAATTCTACCCCTTTGCTTACATTGAGTTTCTAGTTATGATTGACCAAAATGTCACAGTCGCTTCTTCTATTCTCATGAATCAGTTGTAAGTTTTGCCCGTTTGAACATCTAGCCAATCGTTTAATGACATATTCTTAGCGACAATATTGGCTTGCGGCAATATAAAGAATTCCGGACTATAGTTGGCGTAGAGAGTAATGGATAGCTTTCGGAAAGCCGGTCTCGCAATTGTATCAGTGACAATTATTAATCTCTTTACACTATGGGATGGGTGTACTGACGCTCATGACACCCATATTCAAACTGAATGCACAGAATTGACAATTAAACTTAAAGATGAAATCTATAAAATACTTTCGACCATATCACAGTATCCGGTCGAGATGCATAGCTATGAATAAGTATAAAGTAGCCAGTATAACTATTGGCATTTCAGCAAGCATAATAATTCTTCTATCTCATCTATTGCTCGTCGACACTTCCGAAGCACAACATGCGTATCAGTGTCTTGTGTGCTGATTGGTGTGCATATGTAAGGAAAAATAACATATAGTATTTGTATATGCCACGTTGTACATATGAAGGGCTAGCAACATATAGTATTTGTATATGTCCGTTTTCTCCATCTTCATCTATTGAAATGAGTATTGGGTTTATCTGCATTAAGCAAATCTGGGCGCCTACATAAATCGGATATATATTTTATTAGAGATAATGTTGACCGACACAGTGATTTACTCTTCATATTTGTTTAACTGGAATGATCTTTTAGTCGTGAGACAGTTGCGCCTGCGGCAATCTAGTACTGCCGAAAGAATTTATGGCTTGGAGTTGCCCATCTCAATTACAGACGCAACAATCTGACGACCGAAATGAACACTTGATATATATTATCAATAAGATTAATACATGATTAGATACATTAGACTGTCAAACTAATATATATTAAAGTAGTTGTCAGATATAGCATTCTAAGCTTGGAGTAGAAATGACTTGCGAATCTTGGATAGAGGCAATGTGTTAAAAAGCTTGTTCATCTTAGATTAATGTCTTGTACTACGATACTATGTAACTATTAGAATCCAAAATATGTTCACATTTTCTTAACTCATGTACAATTAATAGACTGTTAAAAATAAAAAAAATTGTGGTTCAGCTAATGCGATTATCGCTTCAGCTGTTGCTTAACCACTGTATTCTTGATTATTACTCTTCTTCTCCGCCTTGTTCACCTTCAAGAGCTGCGGCATTGTTGTCGCCTTGTATTTGCGATGCTAGGTTCTGGCAGAATACGTCAAATGGCTCAAAGCCATTACCACAGTCGTTGACTTGTGATACTGCTTGGGTCTTTTCATAACCCTTCTTTTTGTCATCGTGTCTCTTCTTGTCTGCAAATGCATTGTCTGTTGCAAGTGCTGTTGCTGCAACTAACATTGCTGCCATTGCTGCTACAACCACTAAGTATTTGGTATTCATTCTTCTGTTAGCTTCAAAGAGTATTGGGTTTATCTGCATTAAGCAAATCTGGGCGCTAAAATAAATCTGATATATATTCTATTAAAAATAGTGAAAAACAGTCCCGTAGTTACTTGTCAGTGAAATGACTTAAATAAATCACTTAAGTTTACTAGTTACACTTTCTCCATTAGACGTACTTTTCTGAAATATGTTATAGAATTGCTTTAGATATGACAGCTGTATGTAATATGTAAAAAATAATTGTTGTTCTCGGTCTGAGAACATCTGCTATTTCTATTGCGGATATACTTTCGAACTACCGTCTGACATGATTATCTTTGTTCTAAGATTATGGCTACTGCGTTTCCGTCACCTTGTATTTGTGAATCCAGATTCTGGCAGAATATATCTATTGGGTTATCACCATTGCCACAATCATTGGCTTGATATGTCGCTTGAGTCTTTTCATAACTCGTCTTCTTCTTCTTGTCTGCAAAAGCGTTGTCAGCGGTTGACAATGCAGTTGATGCAATAAGCATAGCTGCTAGCGCTGCTACTGCTATAATTGACATATGTTTTGCATTCATGCTTCTATTAACTTCAATGAGTATCGTATTTATCTGCATTAAGCAGATTCAGGCGCTTACATATATCTGATATTTATTCTATTACATTACATAATGAAAACAGTTGACATCATCGTCGTTATCAGGTACAGAGCTACCGCATAGATCGCCGCTCTTCTTCAGACCATACTCGCTTAACTGGGATAATCTTTTTTGTATTTGTACATCCACCAAGTCACCAAACCCTTGCACTTACCGCATCTCAATTCTATTCTTGAACCATTTATCTTAAAGTATTTTGTCCGCATAGAGTTACTTTTGAGCCACTTACCATAAGGTTTGCAGACACAATCTTCTGAGCTTGACACATGCATGGACTCAATATATTATCACTCTGCAAGATAATATCAGATTTGATCCATGAGGCTATCAAAAAAATATATAGTTTAGTACCTGTAGTAGCTAGTAGCGATGTGCCATCTTATGTTACCGTGTCGTAGTCAATGCTTTAGAACTGTTATCAACTGTGGTTTTGAACGCGTTATACCCGGATTTTCAGAATATAGTAACCACAAGACTTCTTTGTTGATATAGCTCAACCCAAGCACTCAATTGTTCAAATCTTTATCTTTGACGTTAATTAAATAGTATTATAGATCATCTAAGAGAACTGAGATGCTCACGCTAATGCAAATGTGAACCCGGAGAGAGAAGACAGAAAGAGTGCAGGGTCAATGATATTTTATTTGTTCTTAACTTGTTTCTAAACCCAGATCAAGTATTATTTCTTTCATTGTCTTCTTCTCTACTCGTAGAGAGACAGACTTACTCCGAATTGATTCGGGTGAGTTGATTTCGGGGATAACCATCTCTAAAAAGTCCGCTACTTAGGACAATGACATCTCAGTCGTCTTTATAGTAAAGCGTGCAGCATCGATATTTTGCTTTACTTACCAATGAACCCATCTATTTTGGTAACTTCTTTGGCATATCGGGTGTCGTCTTATAAAGATCTTATACATCTGAAAACCTCATAAACACATAGGAGAACAATACATACTTGTTAGACGGGAATACAAGCTCAAAATTAGCTCTTGTATGTATCTAAGAAATTATTATATCTATATAATATACCAATTTAGTATACTTTGATGGAACCAATAGAGGGAGACAAACCTACCTGCTTCTACTACGCATGTTTCTACTTCGCTTTAATCGAAAACGAAAAAACTCTACTAAATCCTTACTGCTTTTAAAACAAGAGATTCGCTAGAGCGGCATAGTGTGAAGACACCCAAAATTGGCCAATAGACTCTGGAGATGCAAACAAAAAGAAATAGTGCATTAAACTCAGTATCAAAAAGGAGGAGAATGAGAAATAATGATAGTGAGAATAAAGCATCATCTGAAGGATACCATGGGCCCATCCTAGCTACGATCAGCTGCTATACATTTTGAAGAAGATATATATGATTTAATTGGGGGCCTTATTTCGCTCAATCTGTATAAAGTAAAACACCAATCACTACGGTAGATATGTACAACGAAAAGGTAAACAAGCACAGAATAGCAATCGCAGCGATGGCAGCAATAATGTTGCTTACAACAACAGTGGTATCCATGGCGACGACACAGAATGCATTTGCATACAGCAAGACCCAAGCAGCATCACAAGCCAATGATTGTGGCAATGGCGACTTCCCATTTGATGTATTCTGCCAGAATCTAGCATCACAGATACAAGGCGACAACAACGCTCCAGCCCTAGCAGCTTCACAAGGCGCACAAGAAGAAGCTCCACCAATACCGGTAGAGCAGTGTATAGAATGTCTAGCTCCACTTATCGGTACGGGGGTCGCAATTGAAATTGCGGAAGACATGGGCCTTGGGGTATTCACTACTGATGAGGCTGCAATAGATGCTATATGTGATGCTCTAGCGTCTGGAATAAGGTTCGGCGAATTTGCGAGATTTCTTGGCCAACACGCAAACGAACTTCCACCTGGGACAGTAGGCGAAATAAATAGCTGTCTACGGCCCGACATTCCATAAACCTTAGCCTAGGACAGACGTCCTGGGGTTCCCTAACTTTTTTTTGCTAACGTGCCAGCATTGAATTCGGACCCTGTAACATAGATTCTATTGTATTTCCTTGATCTCTACAACGCTGTTTTTACTCTTATAATAGAGAGTCAACTTTATCCTCTATCGATACTCTTTGTCCAGATAGACTCTTCTCGTGTTAAATGAAATGCATTATGGGCTCATACCCTAAATGTGCATACCTCATAGTCATGATCTCGCTACCTAGCTTATAGTCATGATCATGATCTCGCTACCTAGCTTATAGTCATGATCTGTCACTTGTTTTGTTCTCACTACCTGGTGATATTATTGTATTATTATATAGTGATCACAATACCGTGGCTTTAGCCGCTGAACAGGGAGTCGCAGAAGAACCACCAGTACCTCCGCCTCCTGGTGCATGTAGGGAATGTTTCGACCCCTTGAGTGATACCGAGGTACAACAGCTTGCCGAAGTCCTAGCAGATCGATTTGGTCTAGTATTCCCACCAGGCGCAGACAGGGGCACAATACTTGACATAATTTGTGATGCACTTGAGCAAGGCCCTCCTCCACCTGGATTGGTACCGGGACAAATCAACGGAGCTCTTAACCAAATAGACAGTGTTACCAACGCAGTACGTCAAGCAATAGATGCCTGCCTTAATGCCCTATTTTAGGGCCCCTCAACTGCAACCATGACAGATATTCATAATTATTAGGTAATAGCAATAGAAGACTCGGTAACAAATACAAAATAGAGATGACAAGAAAGAAGAAGATGTGATGATGACGATCAAAAGAGAAGACTATCAATACACTCCCAAAGAAGGTTTTGTCCTCACACATTTTCTGACCGTAGCCGATGTTACACGATCAGCAGACTTTTATCTTCGCATTCTTGGAGGAAAAGTTATCCGCAGTGGAGAACCCACCATCATCCAAATTGCCAATAGCTGGCTAGTATTGAACTTAGGGGGAGGACCAACGGACGATAAGCCAACCGTAACTCTTCACCCACCCCAGAACCCGAAGGAATATAGTAGTTTCATGAATATTCGTGTCGCGGACATCCGGGCCTCTTATGAGGATTGGCGAAGGGAAGGAGCCGAATTTCTTACCGAGCCAAAGGATCATGCTTTAGAGATTCGCTGCTACATGCGTGATCCTGACGGCTATATCATCGAGGTCGGACAAACAACTGGTGGACTGAAGGATATCAAGGCCTAATCAAAAGGTGGTACCTAAACTGCAAAGGGCACAATACAAAGTCGCGGATTCCAGCTCGATAGGTTGAAGAAAGTAGGTTGTGGTGGTGTATCCTTGTCGTTTGTGACAAAAAGTCCTTTAATGAGTGGCAGAGGTAGCATTCGTAGCTGTATTGAATGTAAGCATATCTATGTTCACCCACGGATGGTCCTAAAACTTTCTGACGTATAGCAGCGGTTCATGGAACTTGTCGGGGTCATTTGTATAGTAGCCAAAACCATTTCCATCGCAAACGCTTTGTAAATTCGAACCAGCAGAACGTAATGCGTTCATGATCTCATTAGGCAGAGCCGAAGGATTTACGTTTGCTTTGTAGAGCGCTACGGCACCGGAAACGTGAGGCGCAGACATGCTAGTTCCACTAAGAGTCTTGTACGAGCTTCCCTTATAAGTAGAGTAGATACCTACCCCAGGGGCAGAGATATCCACCGTTGAACCATAATTGCTGAAAGTGGCGAAAGAATCATCCTTCCCATAACTGCTTGCTGGTCCTTTCGAACCACATTTTCCATCTGTATCTGAGATCGCCGACACACTTATGACCTTTGGATGGTAAGCGGGGGAGAATGTCGAGGCATCCTTTTTGCCATTACCTGCTGCTACCACGTATGTTATGCCTTTGGAGACAGACTTGGTTATGGCACTATCTAATGCAGATGATTTACATTCACAGCCGAAGCTCATGTTAACTACATCGATTTGTTTGGCGTTTGCGGTAACATAATCGATGCCTGCAATAACATCAGATATTGAACCTGCGCCATTCTTATCCAGCACTTTGATAGCCCAGAGTCGAGCCCCTGGAGCGATCCCTACAACTCCTATGCTGTTGTCCTTGGCAGCGGCTGTTCCCGCGAGGTGGGTACCGTGTCCATGGTCGTCGTTTGCCGAAGAAGTACCGGCGACAAAGGTCTTTTGTCTATAAACATTAAGGTCGGGGTGGTTTAATTGTATTCCAGTATCTATTATTGCTATATCAGCATTCACTTGGCTTCCTCGCCCATTACCTGAAATCGTTGAGCTGAGATCACCATCTACCCTGTTAATTCCTGTTGGTAGCTTCTGTGAGCCGGTAGTAAGTAGGGACTTGGTAAGAAGGGGATGTGTGATTCTAAATGAGTACACTCTTTGGTCCTGTTCAACGACCGATACCCTAGGATCTTTTTTAAGCAGATCAAGTATCTTTGGGTCATTATCTGGAATGCTTATTGCAAAACCTTTAATTGAAGATTCATAAACATCAGATATGCTGAATCTGTCAGCTCCAACTTGACCCGCTAGACGATCTCTGATTGATTCCGCCTTTTCTCTAACAGCGCTAGAACGATCTGCTGCTGCCGTAGACCCGGATCCTGAATCTTTTGAATAGAAAGATGAGATTTCGGGATTAGGAGATGATGAAATTTTTGTCTCGTCAAGCAGTACAATATACTGACCAGGTATACGCTCACCTACTCTTGATTGCGCTGGCATCTCTGGCATCTCTCTAGTCGCATCCAATGAATCGCCAGTTATTGAATTGTATTGGTTCAAAGACTCATCGTAGTAGTTGTCCTGAAATGGTATCAATGATGAACCGTATGACTGAATTAGTCCGCTCTCATCCCTTGCAATTATTGGTGTTTGGCCTTGATACATGACCGAAAAAAGTAGAACTGAGGATAACAGGAAGTATGAAATTACGGAGAGGAATATCCAGGATCGTAGCTGATTTTTTAGCCGAACTATTGAATTAAGTGATCTGAACGGTCCGGCGCAGCAGTTTCTTGATATCCAGTACGATATAGAATATGACTTTGAGTTCACGATTTTATTCACTTGGGTACTGTTGTAAAATACGGGCTAATCTGTCATGAGTCTTATTTTATGATATACTTGTAGCATTTATTTTCTATCTTCGATGGTATGATAAAAAATTAGCATATGCTTTTACTCTGCAATAATTCAGAAATCTACTCTTCACAGAGTGGAGATAGAAGTGTAATGGCAAGGCAAGACTGGACCCACCAACCGAAGATCAATGGCTGGAGTTGCATGATTACCTTACTTAGAGATGGACTCACAATCCACCGCCTTGTACTGTATCTCGAAGATCACTCTTCGACTTGAATAGGTGGTGGTGATACTACAACTACTCAACCGTGTTCGCATGATAAATAAAAGAGATAATGGATGAAGCACATCATAGGGAGTATAATGCAATCGAATCCAGCCAGTTTTAACAGTCAAGATCCCGTCCTGTTTCTAATGTATCATCTCTACTCACAATAGACTTCATAATTTAATGTGGCATAAGAGTTAAAGCTAGTAATCCATATGAAAGTCACGACATTAGACAACAGAAATAATCTATTAATGATAGGAGCTCGTACATTAGCTTCATCTCATGCTGTTAATTATCGTCCATCTTACACTTCATTAGCACCGTGCATAACATCCAAAACCACCCTTGAAAACAAAGGTTGGTAATTATAATACATTTGAGGGCAGATCTATCTCGTAAATGAGAAAGTAGACAACTATTCAGAGGTTACATGTCTTATGGAAAATACATAAAACTTAACTTAACTTCCCAACTCATCCAACGGACTTTATTATAAGCGTATTTCACATATTAGCAATCTTGAGAATATTTTTTGACCTGATCACTCTTCCTACTAGTAAGGCCTACAAGCTCTAACACTTCAGAGATTCTCTTCTCCCTAATCTCTGCAGGTACTGCATATAAAAGCGAATGTAACTTAAGGTTCTCATAGCCTGTGAGC
>JBKPHJ010000342.1:0-11084 GCA_046729835.1 Thermoproteota archaeon | reverse complement strand
TTGACCAAGCTGGGCGACTCCCGCTCAGTGAATCTCGATGAATCCGACTAATTTGAATATAACTGTTTTAGCAGAAGTATGTCCCAAATTAACATCTTATGTCTTCAGATATACTTCCTATTCTTCTGTTAACTTGCAGATAGTTTTTATTATCGATTAAGGGATAATAGGTAAATGCTTGTACCCGTCCGCTGTTTTACTTGTGGAACACTTGTTGCGGATAAGTATTCTGAATATGTATCCAGAGTCAAATCCGGAGAGGACCCGGCAAAAGTAATGGACTCCTTAGGAGTGAGTAGATACTGTTGTCGAAGGATATTTGTTTCTACTGTTGAAACGATCGACCAGGTGATCCCTTACTATGAAGCTTTGAGGCGACGAATGTCTGAAATTCAATCCGAAATAGAGTAGTGATACCTCTTATTAGCAGATGGCCACTATAACGGATTTAAAATCTCGAATTGTCTTTAATAGCCGTGGAAGCGAAACCGTCGAAATAGATGTTATAACTGACTCGAAGCACGTGGGCCGAGCGGCAGCTCCGTCAGGTGCAAGCGTCGGCTCTTGGGAATGCCAATCATTCCCGATGAATTCTCCGGAACTCGCTGTAAAATTTTTTGAGGAAAATAAGTCAAAGTTTATAGGCCTTAGAGGTAACGACCCAGGCAGCATCCATAAGGTAATGAAGGCAATAGATCCCACACCAAATTACTCTAGACTCGGAGGATCTATCGCCTATGCTCTCAGTATTGCTTCTGTAGACTCGGCCGCCAGGGCAGAGAATCTCCCATTGTTCAAACTCTTGAATGAAGATGGTCCGTACAGATTTCCTTTTCCATTAGGTAATGTGCTTGGGGGAGGAGCACACGCTGGGCCAGGAACCCCCGATATCCAAGAGGTCCTCGTTCTTCCGCTAGGAGCTCAGAATATTTTAGAAGCATTAAGAGCGAATTTCATTATTCATAAGGAAGTTAGAAAAATAATTGAAAGGTACGATAGTAGATTTACTTATGGTAGAGGCGATGAAGGAGCTTGGGCGCCTAATGTCACCAATGAACAAGCTTTAGAAATTACAGAGAAGGCTATTGAAAGTGCAGGATTCAGCCTAGGCCAACAGGTAGCAATGGGCATTGATTTCGCTAGCTCATCTTTGTGGGATGAGAAAACCAAGAGGTACAATTATTCCAGAACGGGGAAGACGCTATCCTCAGAAGAACAGATTGAATATGTCAACGGTATAATCAAGAGATACAAATTGAGATATGTAGAAGACCCAGTCAATGAGGATGACTTTTCGGCAATGGCTTTGCTGACCCGGAAAAATATTGGGTGTTTTGTTACGGGCGACGATATGCTTGTCACCAATGCCTCACGGTTGGAAAAGGCTACACAATATGGAGCGTGTTCGGGTGCAGTACTCAAGGTAAATCAGGCCGGATCACTATACGATGCTCTTCTTTTTGCAGAATCCTGCAGAAATAAGGGAGTGGGAATCATCACATCTCATAGATCTGGAGAATCTACCGATTCACACATTTCACATATATCAATTGGAACCGGGTCCAAGATGATAAAGACTGGAATAATAGGAGGAGAAAGACTAGCAAAGTTGAATGAATTCATAAGGATCAAAGAGTATGATTTAATAGAAGGCATGGCTGAAATCTGCTCAACCTGATATGACCGGTGATAACGAAGGCGTGGATATTGGTTCGAGTCATGAACTTGATGCCCCTGAAAAGATTGGGACTCCGAATGACTCTTATACAAACACCGAGGGTGAGGAACATGAGAATTCATCCGTCTCAGAAGAAGATTATGTTTCCGAGCAAGATAATCTAGAAAAAATGATACTCTCAACAGGTATCAGGGTTGGGACCCCTGTCAAGACCAAGTATATGATGCCGTTTATAGTTAGAGCCAACCCAGAGGGTCTATATATACTTGACATAAGTAAGACACTCTCACGTATTGAAATAGCAGCCAAGTTTATCAGCAGAGTTGATATTTCAAAAGTTGCCGTTACTTCGGTAAGAGAGTACGGGAAGACACCAGTGGAGAAGTTCTGCAGCTTGACCCATGCTAGATACATTCTAGGAAGATTCATGCCCGGTACGTTTACTAATCCAGCTCTGCCTAGATATATGGAACCACAAATAGTGATTGTAACTGATCCTCAAGCAGATCAGCAAGCGGTTCTGGAAGCCACTAGGGCAGGAGTTCCGGTGGTTGCAATTTGCAACAGCGACAACGTTACATCTAAGGTCGATCTAGTGATCCCTGCAAATAATAGGGGACGCAAGGCTCTGGCGACGGTATATTGGCTACTTGCAAGAGAGGTACTGAAGAAACAGGGGATCATAAAATCAGACAATGAAATGAAGATCCCAATTGAAGACTTCGAAACTAAACTAGTCGAGGAATTAGCTTGAGTACTTATAGAAGAAAACCCTCCGTTTCGGGTATCTTCTATTCTTCTGAAAAGGAGCAGTTGATGAGAGAACTCAAGGAATGTTTTCTGAACAATGAATTCGGCCCTGGTCGATTGCCGCCCACGGATCAAAAGAGGAAAATTTATGGGATTGTGGCTCCCCACGCGGGGTATTTGTACTCTGGTGGCGTGTCAGCCAACGGTTATTACAGTCTTTCGTCGTCTGACATTGACAATATCATTCTTATCGGTCCCAATCATTATGGTCTGGGTTCTTCAGTAGCCACGACGATGGATGGAATTTGGGAATCGCCTATAGGTGATGTAATGACAAATCCACAAGTGGCAACAGATATAGCATCTAGGTCCGGAACAATGGAATTTGACGAGTTTGCTCATAGCAGGGATCATTGCCTAGAGGTTCAAATTCCCTTCTTATTGTATACGGTTGCTAGCTTCAGAATTGTTCCGATAATTTTAACAAAACAAGATCAAAATACTGCTAATGATGTTGGATCTGCGGTCGCAGATACTGTGAGGGACCGGACCTCCGAAGACGAGGCGTTTATGCTAATTGCCTCATCGGACTTTACTCATTATGAACCAAATTCTGAAGCACACAGAAAAGATTCCGAACTGATTAAGGCAATACTATCACTAGATATCAGCGGATTTTATTCAACGTTAAAAACATACAATATCTCTGCTTGTGGTTATGGTGCGATTGCATCGATAATGATAGCTGCAAAAAGCCTTGGAGCTGTGAAAGGAGAGCTACTTAGATATGCTACAAGCGGCGATGTCACCGGAGACGAGACCTCGGTAGTAGGTTACTCATCGATACTATTCGTATGAGCCATCTTGCATGGACTTCAGCGATAGGCACTCTTTGAGCGCTTCTGCTCCTGGAAAAGTCATTCTCTTTGGCGAGCACTTTGTTATTTACAATAATATAGCTATCGTGGCAGCTATCAATAGACGATGTTTCGCAAAGGCTAAATTCACGCAGAATTTGGATATAAGAATTACGGGAGATCGTGGAACAGATTGTAATCTAGACAGGTTACATTCTACTGGGAAATTAGTTCCCCCGTATGGAAACAAGATGTTCAGGCCTATCGGCACTTTATGCAGGAGCATACTTTCAGATTTCTCGCTGGATATCGGATTAGAAATTCAAATGAAATCAGAATTGCCGATCGGTTTCGGGCTAGGGAGTTCTGCCGCATCTTGCGTTGCAGTAGCTGGTATTCTACAATCGATTATTAGATACAAGACCGGAAGAGCAAAATCGACGGTGGATAGGAAATGGGTATGTGGAAAGGCACAGGAAGGTGAAAGCCTAATTCACAAACATTCCTCAGGAGTTGATTGTTATGTTTCAACATATGGAGGCCTTGTCCATTTTGCTGGACTCACGGAGGTTACACCAATTCATCATGGGTCTTTGCCAATTTTTCTGATTAATACCCATAAAAGGCATGAAACATCGGAGCTAGTTTCGCACGTGAGACGATTCAGACAGAAGAAGGTCGAGCTTTTTAACGAGTTAGTGAACGATGCAACTGAGATCTGCTCTAGTGCCCTAAAAGGGATCGCCAAGGGGTCAATAGAAGAGATAGGGATGTTAATGAGTGAAAACCACAAGCTGCTTAAAAAAATAGGTGTCTCCAATGCAGAAACTGAAAAGATTGTCAGTATTTGCAATAAATGTGGCTCATTAGGGGCGAAGATTACAGGAGCTGGAGGAGGTGGCTGTATCCTTGTATTGGCGAGTCCGGAAGTAATTCCAGTGTTAAAAGGAGCATTATCGGATGTGGGTTTAAGGTTGGAGGCAATTGAAATAGAAACCAAAGGATTGATCGTTGATTAAAGCTTTAAATCAGTAATGGAAAATATGCCACTCTAGGATTGATAACTGAGGTTTCACTTATAAAGCTAGGAGGATCTGTAGTTACGATAAAGGATCAGGCCCTTACTCCAAATACTCGGGCAATAGATGGACTTTCACAAGTTCTTGCAAAGATAAAAGATCCTCTCATCATCATCCACGGTGGGGGTTCATTTGGCCACTATTGGTCGGTGAAATATGACATGCATACGAAACCCGATCTATATGATTCTCGTGGAATATCAATAGTTCATGAATCGATGATGACATTAAATCAGATTATAGTTAAGTCCTTGTTGGAAGCAGGACTCAGACCTTACGGAATCCCACCTACTTCCCTTTTTGCAGATGGAACAGTTAATGTTACCAAGATAAAGGAACTGTCGGGATTCGCCCGACGAGGACTTGTACCGGTTATTTTTGGAGATATCGTGCCCATGACTGAAGGTAGATTTTCTATCATATCAGGGGATTCTCTTATGACTATTGTTGCTACACAGATTGGGCCTTCAAGGGTGATATTCACGGTAAATGTCGATGGTGTCTACGAGGACATGACAAGCAAAAGGCTAGTAAAAGTACTTAATTTTCCCGACAGCGAGATACATATCAATGATACTTCTTTAGATGTGACAGGCGGAATGGGTAGAAAAATTTTAGAAGCTTTCGAAATCGCCAAGCTGGGAATTGATGTTCACATAGTTAACGGACTGAATATAGACCGTGTATTAGACATGCTTAGAGGACGTGAGGTCGAGGGAACGACGATTCCGGCGATTATCCCTAAAAGAGGGCCTTGAAAAATGGCAGGCCCTCTTAGGCGAGACAGTGACTCTGTCGATATTATGAAAAGGAAGCAAGAAGGTATCGACATTCCTCTTCGAAGTGACGTCCAGGCTAAAGCAACGTCAACATTCCTTGAATATGTGAAACTGGTACATAATGCCGTCCCTGAACTCAATTTCGAAGATATTGATACATCCACCAGATTTCTAGGACGTGATTTTTCTGCTCCTCTCATTATCGATTCTATGACAGGAGGTACATCTAAAGCCCTATCAATAAATGGACGGCTTGCTGAATTGGCTGAAACTTATTCATTAGCAATGGGTGTGGGATCTCAACGAGCCGGATTGGTGAGCGAAAAATTAGCAGATAGTTATACCATTGCTCGAAAAAACGCGCCAAATGCTTTTCTCATAGCCAATATCGGAGGCGCACAGCTATCTAGTGGACTTTCCATAGAGAAGGTGAGAAAGATGATAGATATGATAAGAGCTGATGCCCTTGTTGTGCATCTAAACCCCTTGCAGGAATTGGTACAACCCGAGGGAGAACCAAGATACTCTGGCGTCCTTGAAAGTATAGCTGATTTGGTGAAAAATATCAACATTCCTGTATTAGCCAAAGAGGTGGGAGCAGGAATTTCCAGAGAGGCTGCACTGAAGCTGAGTGCAGCAGGGATATCAGCTATCAATGTTGCTGGAGCGGGAGGAACGAGTTGGGCAGGGGTAGAGAAGCTGCGTGCAGAAGGGGCCAGTAATAAACTCAAAACGCATCTTGGAGAATTATTTTGGGACTGGGGAATACCTACTGCGGTCAGTATCATCGAAGTGAGAAAGGTCCTGAATGAACTGCCTTTAATCGCTTCAGGTGGCATTCGAAATGGACTTGAGATTGCGAAGTGTATAGTACTAGGAGCTGATATGTGTGCTATGGCATACCCATTCCTTCGAAATGCGGTAAAATCAAAAGAGATCCTTTATGAATTTGCAGACACGGTAGTCGCTGAATTGAAGAGCACAATGTTTCTAGTAGGAGCTGGAAATCTAAAAACACTGAAGAGCACTAGACATAACCTGACAGGCGAGCTCCGGATGGAGGTTTATGATAACTGAATATTCCGGACATCGATGAGGAGTTGGAATCCACAGCAATGGACATAAACAGGTATATACTCTCTAGATTAACTGGTAATCCTTCTGACCTCTATGCAGCTTCATCGCATTATATAAATAGTGGTGGCAAAAGACTAAGGCCCTTTATGGTGGTTAAATCCTGTGAAATGTTTGGAGGTACAAAGATAACGGCTCTGCCTGCGGCGGCTTCTGTGGAAATGATTCATAATTTTTCGCTCGTTCATGACGATATAATGGATAATGACGACGTCAGACATAGTGTCCCTACTGTTCACAAGTCGTACGGTTTACCACTAGCAATTCTGGCCGGCGATATCCTCTTTTCAAAAGCCTATCAATTGATTGTTATGAATTGTAGCAAGCTCGGTGTTTCGAATGATCGAATTTGTGAAATGATATCCAGGCTGTCAAATGCCTGCGTCGACGTATGTGAGGGACAGGCGATTGACGTAGGCATGGCATTTGAGGACAAGTTTGTAGACGAAAAGGAGTACATCTCAATGATAAGCAAGAAAACAGCAGCACTATTTGATTTGTCATGCGCATTGGGTGTACTTTCTGCGCCAACTTCTCAGAGAGAGGACGTAATTGCCCTCTCCCAGTTTGGAAAAAACGTCGGTATCGCGTTTCAACTCATCGACGATTTGATTGGAGTAACTGGGAATGCAAAATTGACTGGCAAATCTGTCGGAAATGATCTAAGAGAAGGCAAAAAAACGTTACCTATTCTTCTAGCTCTGAAAGTTGGTAACAGCATTGGAAGGGAAAAGATCTTGAAGGCATTTGCCTCTAGGGATGCCTCTACAAATGATATTGAAGAAGCTGTTAGAACCATCTCCTCATTAGGAATAGAAAAAGTAGTGAGAGATTATGCTAGACACCATATTCAAAATGCGATCCAATTCATTTCTCAGTACGATGATACAGTGCCCAAGAGGGAAATCATATCGTCTGCTCATTTCATTGTAGACAGGACGGTCTAGCCTCAAGTTGTCTTCGGACCTTTCGATTGAGGAAATGGTAAAAAGGATAGCATTAAAGAATGCCGTAGAATATGGGGGGAAGGCGAAGTATAATGTTGTAATCTCAAAGGTTATTGGTTTGAGGCCTGATCTCCGCCAGAGGATAGGGGATGTAATACCCCTTATCAAGAAAACCGTTGAGGAGGTAAACACACTTAACGTTACCGATCAGAGGAAAATGGCCGCTGAGCTTATATCAGTTCGTCAGGAAGAGCAGCTCACTAAACAGAAAGAAGTGCTCAGGCTTCCCCCTCTTAGGGGAGCCATTATTGGAGAGGTTGTGACGAGGTTTCCTCCTGAACCGAATGGCTATCCTCATATAGGACATGCTAAAGCTGCGATAATTGATCAAGAATATGCAAGAATGTACAAGGGGAAGCTGATACTGAGGTTTGATGACACTAACCCTCTTAATGAACGCTTAGAGTACTATGATGCGATTAAGGCTGGCCTTGAATGGCTAGGAATCGAACCGGACATAGTTAAGAATACATCTGATGATATCGGGCTTCTTCACACTTACGGAAAGAGGATGGTTACCAATGGAACGGCATATGTCTGCACGTGCAGATCAGAGGAAATTCATTCGATGCGAGCAAGAGGGGTGCCATGCGAGTGCAGAACCAACAACCACGAACTCTTAAAGAATTTGGAAAAGTTCTATAATGGCTCTTTTGAGCAAAATGAAGCGATCATACGGTTCATGGGAGACATGTCACATTCGAATACGGCCATGCGCGATCCTACAATGTTTAGGATAATCGATGCTAATCATCCAATGCTTGGTACAAGTGTGAGGGTATTCCCAACTTATGACTTTGCCGCACCGGTAGAGGATAGTCTCGACGGTGTCACCCATGCAATGCGTACGAAGGAATACGAGTTACGAAACCCTTTGTACTATGCGGTCCTCAAGTCTCTCAACCTTCGAGAACCGATTTTGTTAGAGTTTTCCCGCCTGGAATTTGAAGGATTACCTGTTTCAAAGAGGATGTTGAAGCCTCTAGTTGAAGGTGGTTTAGTCCATGGTTGGGATGATCCTAGGCTCCCAACCCTGGCTGCGCTAAGGAGGAGAGGGATAATGCCTGAAGCTATCCATAGATTCATTCTGTCTCTTGGGATAACGCTGGCCAATACGAAACCACCATTTAAGTCTCTTGAATCGTATAACAGGAAGTTACTGGACAAGATATCGCTACGGCTTTTCTTTGTCAAGCATCCTGTCGAAGTTAAGGTTATCAACTCCAAGGGAGATAAGGTTGAGTTAAGAAATCATCCGACCGTTGATTTGGGTACGAGGATTGTATCAATCTCGAATGGTCTATATTTAGATCAAGCAGATGCGGATTTGGTGAAACCTGGCCAGGAAATTAGGCTTATGGAACTATACAATATACGTATCGAGGAGGTGGTCCGGGAAAATGACAAATGTTATTTGAAAGTGACTAATACTGGCCCAGAAATAAAGACAAATATACCTAAGGTTCAATGGGTTTCTAAGGAAGACATGGTCCCATTCACTGTATTAGTGCCTGACAAGCTCTTTATTGACAATGAATACAACAAGGATAATCTTCACACGTATAATGGAATCGCTGAATCTTTCGTGACCAAGATCCCCATAGGTACGCACGTCCAGTTCGTCAGATTTGGATTTTGTAGATTAGATGCATCTGGGGTAGCAATATATACTCACGATTAATGAATAGTTAGAAATGAAATGAAGATCGCTAGAGTAAAAGATGGCAGAAATACCGAGACTTATGCACTAATTTCCAGTGATGAAAAAAAATTGGTGACTAGAAATGAGATCCAGGAGCAAACAGGAATTCCTATTCCAGTTTCGATTAAAGAGTTTATGTTCAATGGTTGGTTAGACGAGGTCAGGGAAAACCTGGGTAAGCTTAGATATCAACACGACGTCGGGGATAGTGATTTGCTTGTTCCGATTCCGAATCCACCGAAGATATTATGTTTGGCCTTTAACTATTATGACCATGCAAGAGACGCCGGCCTTACCCCTTCTGACGAGCCTGTCATATTCATGAAACCCCGCACCACGCTGAATTCACCATATAAAGACATAATATGTCCGCCATTTATAACCAGACTAGATTATGAAGCGGAAATAGCCGCAATAATTGGAAAGAGCGCAAAAAGGATTCCAGAAGAAGAGTCCTTGGATATCGTTTTTGGATATATGATACTACACGATGTTTCAGCAAGAGATATTCAATTTAAAGATAAGCAATTCACTCGAGGAAAAAGTATCGATACTTTTGCACCGTGCGGACCATGGATTACTACTAAGGATGAGGTTAAGGATCCACAAAGTCTTTCTATAGTAACGAAAGTTAATGGAGAGACTAGGCAGAATTCTTCAAGTGTGAACATGGTTCTTTCGATTCAGAAGATAATTGCTAGCCTAAGTAGGGTCATGACTATTGAAGCCGGAGACATTATTTCCACCGGAACTCCAGCTGGGGTTGCGATGTCAATGAAAGAACCAAGATATCTCAAGGACGGCGATGTGGTTGAAATTACCATCGAAAGACTTGGAACCATTAGAAATCGAGTTATTTTTGCATAGACGTTATCATAAATTAGCCGGTTGTCGTCTGAGCAGGGAATGATAAACACTAGATAAATTTGCCCACTAAATCATCAAGAGTTTTAATAGTAGATAACCGATCCCCCTTCACATCACACTTAAGAAAAATTGTTGCTGACCTAGGGTATTCTTATGAGTGCAGGCTCTTTTCAGAATTGCACCGAGAAGAAGTCGTAGCTGCAAGTACGCGTACTTTCAACCGAGTGATTCTATCAGGGAGAAAAACCGGCAGTCCCAGAATAAATATGATCAATTCAAAAATAATAAAGTACTGTTACGCACGTAATACACCAATATTAGGAATATGCTACGGATGCCAGATAATAGCGTTAACGCTAGGTGGGACGATAAGAAAAATGGATCATCATGTTAAAGATTATGGTCAGGTGACTGTGACAGCTAACAATGCGCTTGTTCAGGACAAACATAGGATTAGAGTCTTCAAAAGTCATAGGTTCTGTGTTTCTAAGTTACCCCCGTGCTTGAATTCCGTCGGTGAATCTGACACGTGCGTAAATGAGATCCTAGTACACCGAGGCAAGCCGATATTTGGAACTCAATTTCATCCAGAAGTTAGTGGAAATGATGGCTACAGAATTATCGCTAAATTCATGGCAATAAAGTGAGATAAGCATGATTTTTATTCCCTGATAGCACAGGCTATCGTTGTGTATCCGAGTTCAGAAGAGCATAGCATAACGCTACCTATTGTAGATCCCAGCGTAGATACACCATATTTACCATTGGTGTTTAATGTTCTGGCCCTATATTGGGGTGAAGATCTTACTTCTTTCATCTCAAAAGATACGAAATCACGATACAACAATGTGAGAGGATCGATACTAATCGAGGGTATCGAGCTTGCAGAAAAACATGGATTTCGATCGTTGATGTACAAGAGCAGTATGAAGGATCTCAGGAAGAGAATTGATCAAGGGATTCCAATAATTACCATTCTCCCTGGGATCCGCGACTTAGTTCAACACGCTACAATAGTATGTGGATACAACCAACAAGAGAGGAGAATTTTGACGTATGTGCCGGTGGACAAGACACAAGGTGCTGTTCCTGAAAAGAGATTCGAAAAAGAGTGGGAAGAAGATGATACAACTTCTATAATCTTGATCCCATCCGACATGACAGAAATAATATCGAATACAGAGTTTAGGTTTAGTGAATCTAACCGTCTCTGCCTTACCGCAGAGAGATT
>JBKPHJ010000341.1:0-17981 GCA_046729835.1 Thermoproteota archaeon | reverse complement strand
TCTAATAACAAAACGGAAATAAGGTTAGGATTTTCCATAATAGATGCAGACATTAGCCAACACAGATAACCTAAAGGGTGGGCGGCCCCATTGGCATACAACCTTTCTTCCGTGGTCGCCTGCCTTTTTCTCGACCTGTCTGTTACCTTAGGTTTCTTCGTTAAAGGAATGACACAACAGATTGACTGGGATTTCATTCAAGTAGATATCTTCGGCGCGCATACCATGTTCTTGTATCGCATGTTCGGCACCACTTTCCAAAACTCTTCCTTTGTTTTGCCTTTTATAACGAAATCACAATCTAGACCAGATCCACGACATACCAAGACGTACATCACTAATACAAAGGATGGATCAATCTTAAACTTTTTCGGAAGAATTTGAGTGGAATTTAGATAAACTCCAACGACTAGTAACATAACATTGTCCTGTGGGATTCCTACACACAGTCAAATAGAAAGGTTTGTGCGCACGGATGTGTTTACTGTTTACCGTAATCCTATGTTGAGTAACACTTTGGACTGATTTCAAGGATAACGTATTGCCCTTTTTTGTGCAAATCTAAAAGTCCCTGCGCCATCACGTGTTCCAAGTTTCCCATATATCTAATTAATATCTTCTCTACAATGGGCATGTTCAAGTTTGAATCTTCAGATATATTCACGGTTCCTCTTCCACTCACGCCTTTATACGGGGGACTGGGGTCATCGATACAGAAGTAAATGTTTTCGTCCTCATTACTCTTGTATTTTTTGTATTTCTTCGACTCTTTTGAAGTTTGAACATATATTTTGTCATTTGAACGATCGTAATAGTACCACGCAGGATGAATATTCGCATGGCCTCGTTCATTAACTGTTGCAAGATGTATGTTTAGATTTCCAGTCGTCAAGAAATCCCCTAACTCTTCTTCATTTAGTGGCATACTAAAACCTGGACAAAAATGTAATTCATTTGTGCGCGAAACAATCGGAGTTAGACGTGGTGGAAAGGAATTTGGAATATGAGATATTAAATAGCATTTTTACTGAATGATACTAGTCTTTCATTCCGTGATTTAAGGCACGTATCGAAATCACTTTTAGGAAGAACATTCGAAAGTTTCTTCGAACAGGCATTGAGTAATAAAGAGGAGGAATGCATTCTCCATAAGAGAGCATGAATATATGACTCAAGTACGCGTTGATAAAAATCAATTAGCAGTTGCCAAACTCTTGTATTCTAAAAGTAAAATCGCACTAGAACGTAAACTAATCAAGGCCCAAAAGATGTTTAACACAAATTGATGGTGATAATCTTGACAATCAAATCAGAGACAAATATTCAAGGATCCGAACCTCTTTCAGTAACTAACCTTCTGAATCTATGCGCGGACCAAGACAGTTTGTTAGAAGAAGAGGATATAGAGATTGGATGACTCAAATCACAACTAACAGAATATGAACAAGAATTGTATGAGAAAGATGTCTATATTCACAAATTAGAATACAAGTTAAGACGAAGTTCGAAGGAATCTCATTTCAGGGGGATTGTACGATGATTATAGAGGACAGAAATCCATGTTACTTTTGTAAGAATTCAGTCGGCGCCATTAGTTTAAGTGAACTGAATAAGAAGTTCCTCTTAGAACGTATCAAGGAGGGAAATATAGACGAGACGGTAACGATCGGCAGAATTGGATGGGATAACTTTCCTATAATAAGAGAATCTGCCGACAAGAAAGAGATTGTAGAAAATGTCCTTAGAGGCATTCAACGAAATATTAGTGACCAAATATTCACACCTATTACTGCAAGTATTAATGCATTAAACGCCCTTACAGCGACCCTGCAAAATAATCCAAAACAGATACAGGAATCTTCTAGACAAACAATTCAGAGTCTAAATGAAAGTATAAAACAGATCGTATTCACCATAAACAATGGACTCTCCACACAAATTCGACAGATTCAAGAAATGATGTCACAACTTCTGTACAAACCAAATGTCAAGGGATCTGTTGGTGAAACGGTATTGGCCGATATCTGGCCGCAATACTACAGGTTCGATTTTGTAGAACGGTTGGGAGGATCTGGAAGGCAGGATTTCATCGTGACTCCTTACCTAAACCGTGGCGTCTCTCGTCATGGAGATAGGATAAGTATAGAAAGGAAAACTGGAAAACAGAAATACTCTGGAGACCACTTCGATGAGGCAGTTCAACACGCAGTCGCAAGAGGGTTATCGTATGGTATCATGGTTTACGATACTGAAGAGAATGTTCCAGAAAAGACGGTTATAGTAAGGGAGAACGGAGTCCTGGTTGCAGTTACGGATCTCCAATCTGGAACGTGGCAGATGGCGCGGGATATGTTTGAAGTATTGCAAAAAGAACTTGGCGACAAAAAGAAGGATCTCAATGAAGTAAAAATAAATATGAAAGTGATCCAGGAAGTATCTAGCGAGATCACAACATTAATTAAATTCGCATCTAACGTTAAAATGAACAATACTAAGATTCTGAATTTAACAAAGAAGATAGATCAAGATACCAATGAAATAACAGAGGCACTTAATCTCTATAGGAATAAACTAAGATCTGACATTGAATAGATTAGATATTATAGAATAAAAGAATAATCTGCGCGCAAAAAATGAAGAGGATACTCATATACTATTTTTGTGCGCAAAAAATCAGATTACTTCATCATAAAATCGTGATCTTCGTGAACGCACCTCCTAAATTGGTTCTATCTAACCATGAGTACTGTTAAATCTAGACAGAAAGATTAATCATCAAGACACGACCGATCCAAATTGAGAATTATTATGAGAGTATTAGTTAGAGCAATGATTCCAACAACTGCCGGCAACAAGATGGTAAAAGATCCTAATTTCTTGAAGAATCTCGAAGACTATATTCGCAAATTCAATTGTGAGGCCGCATACTTTACTGAAGTAAATGGAAACAGAACTATGGTTCTTGTTTTGGACTTACCAAGTCCAGACATGATCCCGGCCATTGCAGAACCTTTATTTCAAGGATATGATGCCAATGTAGAAATACATCCTGCAATGAATTTGGACGATCTGAAAAAGGCGATTTCGAGGATATAAGGAAATAAATCATAAAAACTCCTCCCTTTTTTTGTGCGCGGAAAAGTCAGATTCCTAATCTTTGAGTTTATTATTTACACTAGATTAAATCACCCATGATAGTTTTTGGGCGCATCAAAGAAATTAGGCAACACGATCCGTTCCACATATCTATTCTCGTTGTCATAGGTTGTATCCAGGAAGTTGCTTCTCCTGGTGAGGGACTAGGCCTAAAATATATAGAAGACCTAGCATCTGGTTATATAAAGAAACAGGGAAAAAATTCAAGTATAGATAAGATAAAACTAATAAATGATCATCTAGATATTAGGCTCTTTGGAATTCTATTTGCGGTTGGTAATATTCATTTCAAACAGATTGGCCCCGTACAATTCTCTATAGGTCAATCATTAAACGAACCCGTCGAAGAGATAACCGTAAGAATGACCAGGATAGTTCCAAACACACGGAAGGAAGATGAGGAGGGAGAGAGCAGGAGATCAGAATCTGGTACATTTGGAGAAAAGGCGATGGTACGATATTCCTTCTTGCCGTTCCATGGTTTTGTAAACAATAACGTGTCAGAAGAAGTAAATCTTACTGAGAAGGATATAATGGATGTTAATTGCTATGTGGAAGGGAACAGATTCGTTGAGTACTAGTTCAAAATTCGGTCAAAAATCGAGATTGATTTTGAAAGTCAATTATAAGGCTAATGGTTATATTGGTGATCTTGACCTAAAATGTAAACTCTACCCTATACTTAACTCTTCCAATACGTCAAAAGAAAGGAACGAAATAGAAAGAGAAGAATCTGCAGAAAGAATAGATACAAACAACGCGGTACAGAATATAACACAGGTATTGTTGAGCACAGATGATTTGCTTGGTACTATTTCAAAGAACAAGAAGACAATTGAATCTGCAGAATATGAATATGACCCAGAACTAAGATGCAAATATGAAAGCAATAAGACTTTGACTTTTGATCAGGTAATTGATCTCTGGTCAAAGGATTCAGGAATTAGGGTTACTAGACTGAAATTGCATGCCTAAACTAGCAGCATTCGATATTGGTTCATCATTTGGATATTTTAGAAAGAGTTTTACTACAACTAACGCTCTTACTCATGCGGTGATTCCAAGAAGTTCTTTGGAAGGCCTGATCGCATCTATCTTAGGGCTTGGAATACATGATTATCAAGAAAAACTTAAACAGAGTCTTATTGCGGTTCAAATTATGTCTCTTGTAAGAAAGTTGAATATGAAATACATGCATACCAATCCAGATTGGTGGCAGAATGTTTTATCTCCATATCTATATAATAAGAAATCATCATCAAAGGTGATGCCTAAGTTTGCTGTGCCTAAGCGGATTCATTGTATTTCCAGTTTTAATCTTGATTCCATGGGCCTCCAGAAGTGAGTTTGATGATTCATTACCAAAATAATGAATGTACACCTGCGGCATCTTACTTGTGTCGGTCCAACCTGCATGATCTCTCAAGGTACTTTCCTTCAAGACTTGAGATTTTTCGGTTAAAGCAGAATGCCTGAAAACGTAAAGGTTCCAGGGTTTTGTCAACATAGTTTTGATATAAGATTTGTCCCATGGACTAACGGTCTCATCCTCCAATAATCGTGGAAAGTATGAATTTCGATAGTGATACTTGTATCTTGAACGCATGCCATCCTCAGAAATCCGATACGTATAATTATTGTGACTTTCTCCAATGAATAACCACGACTCCTGGTTGTCTGAGGTAGGGTGTTCTCTTAACCAATCTTTTATGTATGTGATGGAGTTAATTAGGGGCAGAGTCCTAGGTCTGGATTTGCCAGAGACTTGTATTTCTGCATATTGCACACCTGAATCGGATGTCTTGAAGATTATGTCTGATTATACAACCACCTGAAAAAAGTGGAGAAAACCATCTGCCTTCCGTTATATGTGCCCACACTTTTATGCGTAAGATCTAGTTCAGATGGCTTCCTAATACTATTCAAATACTTCAATATATCCTCCTTAGTCATTTCAGAAAAGGATTTGTGTCCAAGATATGATGAGAGCCACACCAACTTCTTTATTATGCCCTCAACTGTCGATTCTTTGATATTTTGTTCATTCTTTTGTGCAACTATATAATCATGCAGAATAATGGCGTTCTGGGGGTTTGCCAGAGCCATCCCAATAAGGATCTTTTTAGTATATGGTTTCTGGTATACTGCGATGACGTCAATCTTCCTTTCCAGATATCCTCTGAGACAGACAAAGCACAATTATGTTCTATGGCCTGCTTCTGTTGTCGAAATCTACTCTGGAAAGGCATTAGATATTTCGTTCCTTATTGAAGGATGGATTGATCTCTCTTATAACGTCTATGTATGAACCCCGTAGTTTGGCGCCGGGAGTGGGACTCGAACCCACGAGTCCGTGATGGACATCAGCTTACACGTCAGTCTTAGATCTCGAGGCTGACCCCTTTTAGGGTCAATGACTTACCTAGCTTGGGTACCCCGGCCCAATCTGTATCTATCACATTACAATTTTATTCTTTTGATGATTTCCTTCGTACTGAACGTGATCTCCAGAAGGCCTTCCCACCCAGCATTATAGACTCAAATATCTGCCAACATAGTAATTAAAAAGCAGGAATTGGGCCGACGCTCATGTAACAGAGGCATTTTTGTTTAAATCCAGAAACTGCTACATAGTTTAGTCCTTTTCTAATGGAAAAAATACGGGTGAATGAATATGTTTATGAACTAAAACTTACCTTCTAGCCATCTACCGACCCATTAAAAGGGGATTTGGAACATCGTCAGATGTAAGTCCTTAAGTTAATGCAGTGTGATGATATGCGTACACAGTTAGAGAAATCGAAAATCCTCTTTTACCGTAACTAGTACCATATGACTATTTGTTCTTTCAATAGAAGGAAGGGCGAGATCTCTTTTTACAAAATTGCTAAGCTCTCTACGATTTCGAAATTTGGCTATGATTATCATGTCTGTGAGTCCCGTGATGTCGTACACAGCACACACATTGGGAAATTTGGATATCGCTCTCTCGACCTCTACTATCTTTCCTTTATGAGCCGTAACTTCTATTATGGCTGTCAAATCGTATCCTAATTTCTCGTGATCAACTATCGCCGAATAGGATTTGATTATTTGATGGTACTGAAGTCTGTTTATTCGAGAGAGAACAGTCGGGGCGGAGACTCCTATCTCATCGGCTATCTTTCTGTATGAAAGTCTTGCATCAATTAGAATTTTTCTTAATATCTTTGAGTCGATTTCATCGATCTTCAACGGGCTATTCCTATAATCACTTCTAAAATTAAAAGTCTGTGATAAACCTTGTTGAATGTTTTGTCAAGTTTCCATCCTACACTTCCCATTCGTTGTCACAGGTCAGCTCCAAACACAGATTTAACTCTGCTCAGAGACCTAAGACAGTACGCTAAATATTAGTGTTAAGACTATCATGCTGTTGGTTCTACGTAGACCTTGTAACATTTCTCACAGGCATGTTTGAATCGAGAAAGAAAAATATTCAAGGTACTAATTTTACTGATTTATCTGGATTGTGACAGAATTACCGTGTCCTCTGATCTGAGAAGCGGCATTAGCACAGTTTGAGCAGCCGCTATTTTTTTGGTTGATGCTTTGTCTAGCATCGGCATCGCCTAAGCTTGCAAGGACTGGTGACAACGCTAGCATGGTGGCAAGAACTGCGATGAATACTAATGCAGTAATTGTTGTATTCATTTTTCTTATAGCCATTTATTACATAACTAGATATAGGTATTAGCAACGAATGTTCTGTTAGATATTTCTACAGAAGTCATATATGAAATTAGATTTTTGATGATAAAAGAGGCATGTGCATTATCTATTCTCTATTCCTTATTCTACATGATGAGTTTTAGCAAGTTGATCGTAGAACCTTACTGATTTTATATTTACAAATTCAAGCATACCATATTTAGAGAGCTCTCGTCCAAATCCACTATTCTTGATGCCACCAAAGGGAACTCTGGGATCCGAAAGTACTACGTTGTTCACAGTTACAATACCTGTTTCTACCATCCTAGAGAGTCTTTCAGCCTTGTCTAAGTTTTGTGTCCAGATACTTGCACCGAGCCCAAATTTAGAATCATTTGCTATTTTAATGGCAGCCTTTTCATCTTCAGCGACAAGTATCGGCGCCACTGGCCCGAATGTCTCCTCTTGGGCTATCTCCATATCATGACGTATTTTTCTCAATACTGTCGGGCTATAATAATATCCCTTACTCTTCAATCTCTTTCCACCAGTAATTAGCTCTGCTCCTTGAGTGATTGCTCTGCTAACCAAATTCTCAATTGCCTCTAAGCCTGCATAATTCACTAACGGTCCTATATCAGTAGTGTCATCCAAAGGATCTCCTACCCTTAGCTTTTCAGTCTTTTGTACAAATTGTTCAGTGAACGCATCTGCGACTTTGTCCACAACTATAAACCTCTTTGAAGCAATACAACTCTGTCCGCAATTGATAAATCGACCTCTTACTGCACCTGTTGAAGCCTTCTCGATGTCAGCATCTTCGCACACAATGAACGGGTCACTCCCTCCAAGCTCAAGAACGGTCTTCTTTAGGTGAGCAGTAGCCCTTTGTGCTACTTTAGAGCCTACGGGAACACTTCCTGTGAAAGTAACAGCATTTATACTATCAGACCCTATTAAGAATTCTGCAACCCTAGAATCTCCTACTGCGGTCTGAAAAACTCCCTCCGGCAACCCAACTTCCTTGAAGATTCTTTCTATTTCTATTCCACATTGCATTGTAGCACTCGCTGGTTTGAGTATGATTGTATTCCCAGCCATAAGGGAAGGAGCAGCAAATCTTAGGGCTTGCCAGTATGGAAAGTTCCATGGCATTATACTTGCTATAACGCCTAAGGGTTCAAAAGTAACGAAGCTTTTTCGCGCATCGGTATTAATTACTTCATCAGTGGTGAATAAATCCCCATGATCGGCGAAGTACTCTATTGCCCAAGCACACTTCTCCACCTCTGACTTTGATTCCTTAATTGCCTTGCCCATTTCATTGGTTGCTATGGTCGCAAGGTTTTCCTTCTCCTTCCTGAATTGGCTAGCAAAGTCATACATGTAATCAGCTCGCTTGTTCCCGTTCTTGCTTTCTATTTTCTTCCATTCTTGCTTGAATGCGTCTTCGGCCTTCTTAGCCATTTTAATAAGCTGTTCCTCGGAAGGTATCTCATATTCTCTAAGAATCTCTTCCGTTGCTGGATTTAAGGTTCTTACTTTCATTTCGATCAGAATATCCTATACAAACGCTGTTGCGAGTTGTTCTTTCTAATGGCTTCCATTTTTGGCATTCCTACCATAAGAATACTGTTTATCATTCCGATCAATATTTTGTTTTGGTCTATATTGCTTGTAGGCATTGTTGTCCTTCACAAGTACCTCTCGCTAGCCATTTTCATATCTTTCTGTTTATTCCTTGTCATTGACCCACTTTCATCAGAAATCGTTATTAGGGGCGTAAGCCGATTAATAGGCCTATTTTCTTGCAAACGTGCGGGCGTATTCTGACAGCCGTAATGATTCTTGCTCTCCGTAAAATGATGATAGTTACTTAATCCATCTGTAGTAGGTCAAAGCTTTCACATGTACTCATGGAAGCCAAGCGCAAGTGATTAGAGGGTATTTTTGTGCTTATTATACGTGACTAAACATTGATTGTTATTCTCATCATAAGAGTTAATCCGACCAAGGCTGCTTTGATTGACTACGATTCAATGATTATGGACCTTTCTTTTTTACTAATTTGGCATCCGTCTCCGCCCGTAAAATGTAAGTAACGACAAAAGATGAGGATTGATTCTAACCGATAACGGTCGGTTCGGTAGATTACGACATTCTGTACTGTTGAGCACCAATATCGCGATGAGTAGAAAGATGATTACTAAGGCCCTACGTAAGGCCAAGAGTGAATAACAGAAATCTTGAAATCGCATGACGAAATGGACTCTGATAAGGGGTAGTTTGAAAATGAAACTGATTCGCCCCGATCTTGTAATGTTACAAATCAAAATCCAAATCTAGACTTGAATTCTACGCTTGCAAAACTGCTCATCTATCGCTTATCAAAAAATCGGTTCATAAGTGACGCACCGGTACATAATTCGAATAATCCTCCTAGATAAGTCTTAACGTCATCTACAATACTTCAGATTTGGAAGCTATTATATCTTTTACACATCACCTACTAGCATTCTTGAGAGTATTTACAAGATACCGTCAGCTCACTCGAAAGTAACTTATCCTACGTGAATATATCGCCCTAAACCCGTTAAGCAAGAGTCAGGACATACACAGCTAAGAACTATTCAAACTTAGATTGCCTGAATGCCATTAACGCGCTACCGAACCGCGGAGTTCATGTGATCTAGAAAGGCTTTCAATGTGAAGCCAAAGCCGGGAACAAACAAACTAGGGCTAGCGCTAAAAAATTCCATCACCCGGTCCAAATTTAATAGATAAATGTTAGATATCTCAGAAGGATTTATAGATATGTGTAATAGTGCATCATCATTCAATATTAGCTCGTACACTGTAACAAAAGCATTCTTTTTCCAGCGATTGCTCACGCTATTGCGACCATAGCCATCATTGTTCAAGTAGGTATAGCTGTCGTAGTTATCATCATACTCCTCCTTTACATTCACGTACATTTTACACATTTCTGTTAAGTGATCTGAGTAATTCTCAAGTCCAAGCTCTTCTACTATTCTTCTAGACGCTGCCTGAAGATAACTCTCGGTATATTCTACTTGAGCGCTGACTGACTCGGAAAAAAGACCGGCATGTCGTCTCTTGCTAGAGGCTCGTTTCTGTAATAGCAGTCGATTTTGACTATCAAGGATGAAAATCGAAGCAAATCTGTGAATTAATCCACGAGCATAAACAACATCCGGCACAGCAGAACCTATAATATTATCCTGTTCACTAACAACCGCCAATTCTTGAATGGGATATGGATATGGAGGATTCATCTTTGCTTTCTGTTGTTACAAGCTCACCTAACTGTCCTGTATTATTACGTGTTTGTGATCTGTTGTATAGACAAAATAAACTAAACAATTTTACTATAGATGAATGGTTATAGTTCAGATCCCATGAATTAGACATCTATTTGAGAAGAATCTGTATCCTACCATATAGTAACCTCTAGCTAGGACAAAGTACAGGACCTAACTACCTGGTATTTGGTTGTATAACATTATAAATTACTGAGACTGATCTCAACAACGAAGTACGCAGTGAGTTCTGGCAATGCCATTCTAGAAAGATACGAAAATAATCCTATTCTGGGTCCCAACATGGCCAACTGGTGGGAATCAAAAGCTGTTTTCAACTGTGCGACATTATATGATGGAAGCAAGGTACACATGCTTTATCGCGCAGTTGGAGAATATCGTAACTACATATCAAGGATTGGATATGCATCCAGTACCGATGGGTATTCATTTACTAGGTACAATGGAGTAGCCTCCGAACCAGTTGAAGACTATGAGCGGTATGGAATAGAAGATCCGCGCTTATTCATTCTCGATTCAAAAACATACTTTACGTATGTTGTACCATCAAATTACGTTCGAGAATTGCCAGTGGTATCGTCAGCGCTAGCAACAACTGAAGATTATCGTGAGTTCAAGCGTTTAGGAATTATTACCTCAAAGCTACCTGATGATAAAGATGTTGTTTTTTTTTCAGAAAGAATGTCCCCGACGTCTCTGGATAAAAGGACATCAAATGAAGGGGATGATAAGTGCTACTTTTCATTGCATAGGCCTAGCTCTTGGATTGGACCAGAATATGGTGCGAACAGACCCAGTATATGGCTGGGTGAGAGCTTCACTTTAACAAACTTCGAAAAATTCTCCCTTCTTCTAAAGCCAAAGCAAGATTGGGAAGTTGCCAAGGTCGGTGCGGGACCTCCTCCCATTAAAACTAGAAGAGGTTGGTTAATAATATATCACGGCGTCAGTAGCTCTAAAGTGTATAGAGCCGGAGCCGCAATCGTCGATTTGGAGAAACCTGATAAGGTACTAGGCAGGTCTACTCGGCCCATATTAGAACCTGAGGAAGAATATGAGATTTATGGAGACGTAAATAACGTAGTATTCCCTACTGGTGCCTGTGTGATAGACAAGAAGCTATTCCTGTACTATGGAGCGGCTGACAAGGTGTGCTGTCTTGCCACTGCAGATCTCGATGCTCTTGTAGAATATATTTTGGAGCAGGGTTGATTCCAGGAGTGCTCCTAACTGAATTAGGGAATAATGAAGACCAATTAATTGAATCTCACAAATCTGAGCTGAAGGGTAATTACTATTACTTGGACATAATCCTCGATCGGATGAATCAAGAAATGGTCAGTTAGGAAATCTCACCGAAAAATGTTAATAAATCAACCACGCCAACACGTACTACTGCCATAGGTGTTACTAACTAACATTGATAAGATATGCTAGGTGTATGTCAACAAATTAGGAGGTGGATTTAGACGCGTCGCCCATATGCTAGGAATAAGAATAGTGAGAGACTATTTTATCTCTTTAACCTTTCTTCGCGTATGTCCAACCTATGCTTGGCCGCGTCAGAAGCTATATCTATTGGATTGTCCTTGCCTTCAGAATTTTTATCAGCGGTTCCAGACTGCGATTTTTGACTATCTTCTATGCTCGAAGAGTTGGTAGGACTAGTATTGCAGACGCCATCGATGCATTCAGTTTTTTCACAGTCCCCCACGCCATCACAGGAAATGGTTGTACTCTTATCTTCAGCATTGGCAGTATTCGGGACCGTCAAAGTCGTAGCTCCAACATACAGGGTCAAGACGCAAGCGAAGAGAATTGATATCTGCTTTGAAACGATCCTGTCCCTTCCAGAAATTAAAGTGACCACCATGTATATGGAGCATTGATTTAGTATAATTGGATTAACCTATTTAATTATAGAGATTAAGAACTGTAGTTTTCAGAGTCCCTAATTACAAGAATATTTTTCGATCCGACCAACCAGATAGAATATGAGATCAATGCTGAAATGACGTGACGGTCTTCGTCTTCCCACCCCTTCCAATATCGGTAAGCATACCAGCATAGAAGGATAAATCAGCTAATCGAGTCTTAGGTGACGTCATCGTGATTTTGTAAAGTTTATGATTCTCGATCGAGTGAATTGGTTGTTGGTGTGTGGGAAGTCAGTTTTGGACTCATCAATGGATTTGTCGTATGGATCAATGGATGTTGTGTATTGCAAAGCCGCCGACGACAATCTTACCAAGGCAATCTTCATACACCTGCTCTCAAGCTGAATAGATTGAGCGTTTAGCTGATGTTCCAAGTAAAAGCTGTTTGCCGGTCGGATCTCTTATATGAATGTTAAAACATAATTATATTGACATCGAATTGAGTTCCGGAAAAACTGACGAAATTCAATCTTCTAATATGTCTTATTCTGCGGGTACGCCGACGATAGATCCTAGCTTGCAGAGAAAAATCGAAGGTATGAGGAATGCTGCTGTCACTATAAAGAATGTATCGGTGCGGATTAGAAACACCGTACGTGCATTACGACAAAGTGGTGCAATTGATGAGGTAGTATCGGCTGTTCATGAATCTTCTATTGCCATGAGAGACACTACGAGGGAGATCAGCATGGTTTCTTCAGAAATAAGGAAAAGAGGGGTATTAAAGGAGATTGCCAAGACAATAGACGAAACTATAAGTGCTGCAAAAGACACTAATGAATCTTTGAAGAATAATTTAATGGAAGTTAAAGAAGAAGCACCACAGACTGTTGAGGTTAAAAAAAAGGCACGAGTACGAACAAAGGGAAGGAAGGCCCAGCAAGTAATTGATGTATAGCGAAATACGATAGACGCCATCAGTAACTTTAGGTTCTAATCGATGAGCCTCCTTGAACAATTCTCTTGAACGCAGATGTTAGTTAGCCCTCCTGCCCCTGCTAGGAGCCACTCCTGTAGCGTGTCGTGTGTAGGATTAATTTGGCATTACATAGCTGTAAATGTGGAAACGCGGTGGGCGACTTGAATCACCACAAAGACTTTCGTCCTTTCGTAAACCGAAGGCGAAGAGAAGAAAAATATAACCTTTAGTTAACGAATTGACAACTATGTTCAATTGTAAAATTGAAATTGCATTAAACAGTTTCAATACCTTAGTATTAATGATTGAGTACATATTCGTTTAATGCCATTCTCACTTGTTTCAAGTCTTATTAATGTAGTAGTCATTCATTTACTAGATACTCATTAGGATACCTTCTTATTCTTATTATCCTATCCATCATATATCTTTGCTTTCTAACCAGTCGCCTATTTGGGCAAATGTCATTCTATGATAGTCATTTAAGTGTATAAGTGTAAAGATAAGCAATGCATCGTTAAGTGAAACCAAACCGTCGATCCGATCATTGGTCAATCTCTGTAATATAAAATTATTAAAAGACTTTCCAATTGAAATCGTCGACACACCAATTGATACCATACACTTTGAAACCAAAAATTGGTATCATTCTGATCTAAAGCTATCTAATACCAAGAAGTTCGTAGTCGACACATTCGAACAGCTAGATAGAAATTCTGGTGTCAATGAAAGAGATATTTCAACTCAATGTGTAGACACTGCACTACTTGCGTTAGTACATTGTATCAACGTAGTGATAAGCTCAAGATTCAATCACGGTCTTGACGGGGTGAAAAAATGATGCTAGCACAAGAAAACGATACCACCGAACAGCATGAATATGACATTGGTTTTGTAATGAGCATAGTTTCAAAAGAAGCACCAAAAGACGAAAGACTGGCTAAACAAGTACTTTATACGATTCTCAGCGCGAAGTCTAATGATCCAATAAATCTTGCAATTAATGCACCAACTGGCGAGGGCAAGACTTACGTAGTACAAAAAGTTGCAGATTTATTTTCAAAAAATGATGTAATATGTCTTGTCGGAATGAGCGAAAAAGCGCTATTTCACAGACCTGGCAGTCTAGTTATCAAAGATGAAGATGGGAATTACGTTACAATAAAAGACAAAGTACAAGATCTTGAATCACAGATACAAGCTTGCAGAACAGAAATAGCCAATACGAATGACAAAAATTTAAAACAAGCAAAGACGCACGAGATCAAAGAGCTAGAAGAACAAAAAGATGAATTGTACAAGAACTCAAAGAAACTAATTGACTTAAGTGGTATAACGCTGATTTTCTTGGATTCTCCACCGGCACAGCTTTTGGAAGCATTGATGCCGTTGTTGTCACATGATAGAATGGAAGTGGAATACGAATTTGTTGATACTTATAACAGGATCAGAACGCATGGTAACGTGTTACGTGGTTTTCCCGCAGTAATTTTTACAGCAGCGAAAGACTACACTAATAATCCAAGATATCCAGAGATTCAGCGGCGCTTCTTGATAACTAACCCACAGATGTCCCCGGAGAAATATCATGACGCGATTCATTGCATTACCGCAAAATATTCGCTCCCAGATTTTGTTTATCAGCAAACGGTTGTATCAGATGAAGAGAAAGAAAAGGCAAAAAGCATTGTTGCGACCATCCAAAATCAAATAATCGATACATGTACCAGCTCAATAAAGCGCGATCATAACCAAGTCTTTATTCCATATAGTAAGTCACTTGAATCAAGTCTACCGTCTTCCGATTCTTCGTACATGAATGCTGCTAAAAATTTGTTCACATGGATTAATCTCTTGGCGACAATCCATGGAAGACCCAAAATACAAGTGATGAAGAGTCGTTATCTAGTTGAGACAATTCCATTAGGAACGTTTGATGATCTGAAAGAAGCTATGTCACTTATTGAGCATAACAACGGAGTTCGACCGTACATTATGAAATGGTTTCGCGAAGTATTTATGCCAGCTTATGAGTCAAAGAAAGAGCCTGATTCTAAACCGGGGAGAAATGGTGAAACTTTAACTGAAACCAGAATTGCAGTCACCAGCCAAGATTTAATTGACAAGACATTTGAAATTCAAAAGAAGAAGCTGAGCTCCAAGCAGATCACAGAGACTTATATCACTCCACTCTTTAACTCAAACGTAATCTCAAGCGAACAGAGTGTATTGGATAAGCGCGCTAATATTCATTACCCGGTTAAATCGGTAAGTGAAAATAAGAATTTGTTCGATTTTACCGGATCGAATAATATTTCACAGTGTTTCAATGTAAGAGTTGAAGATCCCACATTGTTCCCAAATGAAATATATAATTTCTGAAATAAAGAAAGTTATAAGATATTCTTCTGAGAATGATACAATCAAGTTAATTAAGTTAGTTGACACTAATGGAACAGAAACAACCGTAGAAGAGATAGTTTGTCGCTACTATAGTAAGGTTAATGAGTGCTTTAGCACAGAAAGCAAATCTATAGTTTGTCACAATGCTATAAGATACGATTCTCTAATAACGCATCATATCTCAGAAGAATATTATCATAATGGTCGAAATAATATAAAATTACAACTTAGTACTTCGTTCCATATAGAAAGTACAACTAATGAGTCTGATGGGTCAAAATATTTATTCGTTCACAACGAATCGAATAATTTCTTATCTCCAGATAATGATAATCGTGCAGACGAACATCTCAAAGATAAGAATGCTGTCGACGCTATAGAAGAATATAGAAGAATATAGCGCTAAGAACATTGGCCTTAACCAAATTAGAAAAGCCGATGGAGCTACTATTAGTATAACCAATCAATCTCAGCTGAACAGATCTGCAAATTTTTCGTAGACGATCCGAACTTACCATATCGCTCACCTCCCCCGCATACATTAGAAGAAAGCCCGTGTAAACCCATAATTAGACTAGATAATCATTCTTTATTCTTTTACTGCGTTCTGCATTCAGACGTTCAAAACAAACATTTAGAATCGATCGAGCATCATTGTAAATATAAAGATCGAGAGATGCACCAATCGGAAATTATGAAGTCGTTGGGTCTCTATAAGTCCGTTTGTAGATAATTTGAATAGAAATCTGTCTTTTGGGCAACTTGATATCAGTGAATAAGCGGATAATCGATAGTTTACACTCATTAAAGATGCCAAAATGGAAAAGACTTTGAAGTTATTCTGGCTCGATACCGAAACCAGTTATTGAAATGCTGGGCACCCTGGACTTTATCAAGTATAAGCTTAATGATTATAAGCAATTCTTGCTTCCGGGAATTTCACATATACTTAAGTCTGAGAAAATGAAATCTAAGAATGGATAACAGAAATGGCCAGTTTAAGAGTGAAAAAATCTAAAGTACCTAGATTACTTAGAAGAAATAAAGCTCGAAGTCCAATGGCTAAGAAATCAGTTGCTAAAACGATGAGATTTAGATATAACATAGAAATCGATCCAGTTACAAAGTGGCTTGCTGAACATTCTGATGAAGTATCAAAATTCGCTGGTCAATGTATTGGAATAGATAAGCATAATTATGGAATTGTTGCATCAGGCACCACATCGACCGAAGTAGTCATTGCAGCACAAAAAATCGATCCAGAAAAAGAAATTATTCTATATAAAGTTCCACCAGATGGTCTGTCGATGTAATTAATGAAGATTGCTTTCGAGTGGCAAAGACGCCATCATGAAATATTGGGTGATGTGTATATACCCGTAGCCTATGTGGAAATAAAAACACGAGATGGAAAATGGAGATCAGTAGTACTCAAAGTTGACAGTTCTGCAGACACAATATTGATGGATGAAAATGATTGCAGCTAACAACTCCCACTCGTCTTCTTACTTGAACTGAATCATAAGTTTTTGCATGACAATGATTTACACATGGTCAGGCGTTAATTTTGTTCTTCGCTTGCATTACACATATTACGAAACAATGCGATGTGTATGAGATATTGGCGTTTAACGCAGCGGGATCTCTAGAAACATAGTATATCTCTTCTCTTCAAAATCTTCAATTGGCTCAAATCCCCAATGCCGATACACTTCTGTTTTGTCGGGCTCTGATTCTACTATAATCAATCTACAAGCGGCATATTTTGCTAAATCAAATGCTATCGATGCGACCCACTCAATCATGAGTCTACCCAATCCCATCCCAGTGTAATCGATATGCGTGGCCATTTCGCTGATCAATATTCCGGGTACAAATCTATGAGAAGTACTCTTAGACAGTTTTGGATGGAATGTCGCCGATAACTGACTCATTATCAATGTGACATAACCGACTACTTTCTTATCATGAGTAACAAATAGCCATACTTTCGCTATGTTATTCTTGTCTTCGTCGACGGCCATACTTCGAAGATAATCTGCAAAATTCTGCTTTTCACATCTAAAATCGGATAGACTAATGTTTTCTTGCAGAGCTTTAGCTAACGAGTAAACTTCAATATCTTCAAAGCTAAATCTCTTTTTCCCGGTCACTAAAGAAAGTGATTAAACATACACTTTTAATTTTTTACCGTTCTCTATCATTTTGAGAACACTTTTTCTATATGCTTCACTTGCTGGTTTACTAAGTCTCTTCATAAGAGAAGTCCACGCTCTTTCGCTTAACGCTGTTGGATATCTAGACACTTATGGATCAAAGATTAGTTACAAGGATATAAGTGTGTATAGAGCTCCAAATCTACTATAATCTTCTATATGTTTTTACCATTCAAATCTGAATCTGTCCGTTATACAGACTAGTGTAACTTAGCTACGAGCTTTTTAAGTAGACAAAAGATGATAAAGCTAAAAAAATTGAGTAGATAATCACTTATGAGTATATGAGTATAATGTATCTATATTCTCTTTTATCTTT
>JBKPHJ010000340.1:0-1429 GCA_046729835.1 Thermoproteota archaeon | reverse complement strand
GTATTGAATAATGCCGATGTATCTACGCCTGCTATTGGTATTACCGTTTTATTTACTATCAGTTCTTTCAATGCCTGCAGAAATTTTGTTTTATAAACAACGCTCATTGCTTTTAAAGGAAAGAGGAAACGATACATATTTTTCCTGGCATCTTTCCAATTACTGTCATCTGTCATTCCTCCACCACTTACAATGGAGTGAATGTGCGGATGAAAACTGAGTTGCTGTCCCCAGGTATGCAATACACTAATAATACCGGGAACTGCACCTAAATATTTTTTATCTTTTGCAAAAGTGAGCAATGTTTGTGCAGAGGCATCGAATAGCAGGTTGTATAATATTTTTCGATGACCCAATACCAAACTATTTAATTCATGAGGTAATGTAAATACCACATGATAATATTTTACCGGAAGCAATTCCTGCATGCGGGCTTCTATCCATTCATCTTTCTTTATTGCGCCGCACCCGGGACAATGTCTGTCACAACAACTATGATATTGATATTTTATTTCACCACACTTATCGTTGTTGCAACGATATACATGATAACCCAATGCAGCGGTACGACATATCTTTAAACGGTGCAATACTTTTTGCACATGAAGATTGAGTGATGCTTCCGGTGCTTGATGATGCTTTAATAATACATGCTGCACGGTAGCCTTTGGCATTGTATATAACAACATGGTAACATCATTTTAAAGGTTTATTATTTTTTATGATGTTCCCTTGTTGTTTTGTCCGTTTATAAGGATGTCATACGGATTAACCACACTCTGGATGCGTTTTGAACTAAGATGCATGTAACGCATGGTTGTTTGCAGTGTGCTGTGACCAAGTAATTCCTTAACTGTATGCAAGTCTGTGCCATTGTCAACTAAATGTGTGGCAAAACTGTGACGTATGGTATGTACTGTATATGTTTACTTGCAAGACCAATTTGTGCCAGCGTTTTCTGAATGGTATGCTGAATGTTTCTTATACTCATTTTTCTGCCAATACCACTTCCATTAAACAAATATTCTTTGGGTTTATAAATGAGATAATAAGCTCTCAGTTCCAGCAGTACCTGCCGTGATAAAATAGTAAATCGATCTTTCATTCCTTTACCTCCTACTACTTTAATGCGCATGCTCTTACTATCTATATCAGTAATTCTGAGATTGGATATTTCACTCACACGCATACCTGTACTGTATAACAGCATGATAATAGTGCGATGTTTTAGATTTTGCACCGAATCTATCATTGTCTTTATTTCTTCTGCCGACATTACAGGGGGAAGTTTACCCGTCGGACGCGGATATATAACAGAAGGTATTATGTAGGCTTTTTTAAGTACATGACGAAAGAAAAAAGAAATACTTTGTGCCGCCATCCTGCATTTTACACGGCTGCATCCAAGTGTTTTTGACAGATACAACAA
>JBKPHJ010000339.1:0-13344 GCA_046729835.1 Thermoproteota archaeon | reverse complement strand
GCACCGAATCGCGAAAAACATGTAATTTCATTCTCACCTTAGATTTCATCTCTCAAGTCACGGAGTATTCCACTATTTGCATACCACAAATGCGTTAGGCAAACCCCCTCTCCCTTCTACCAGGGAGTTCTATATTTTATAACCTTTAGTAGATATTTATCGCCTTGTGAGGAAGCCAATCTTAGAACCACAATTACATTACATATGTACATTACAAACGACCAATTACTAATCGATCGAGCTTGCCATGTAATAGACGATCAGCTTGCAACGAAGAGACGGGAGTTTCAACAGATAGATTTTAATCCACAGAAGTTATGGCACATCGCTAATGAGATAGAAGCACTCAGCTGGGTTTTACGGAGATTGAGCAAACGATCAAGACAGCATAAGAGGTACTCATACAATTCTCTTGACTTAATAGTAAACCTGTTAAGAAATGAGCTGGTTAGGACTGAGAAATATTTAGATAAACCTATTAAAGATGAAGATGATTTTTCCGAATCAGATAGATTGAAATCAAAGGCGGCAATCATTGAATGGTCTCTATTCCAGATACATTTCATAGTGATTGGTCGGTAGATGTAAATAAAATATGTTATCCCACTACGGAATCGTAAAACACGAATGTATTCTCATACTTTATGCGATCAGAGAACTTTGACCTTCAGATAGAAGTATTGAATAGCACTCTCGATCTGAATCATAGTTAGGCCAATTCAGAACCATGCCTGGGTAAGGAATATCTTTACGAGGAATGCAGGTATAATATATGATGCTGTCTGTTACAACCTTTTCTATATCATTTATTCTACTAGCTAACGATGGGCTAAGAGATACTCCGATCCAGTTTAGTTGGTTGTGATTATATGCTGCGTCGTCTACTGCAGGACCTATAATCAATCTTTCAGAGAGATAATATGTACCATAACTAATAATACCACGTAACAACATCCGAACCTTTATACTCTGAATAAATGGTTCAAGTACGAGATCGAATGCGTGTCCAACGATGCCATAACTCAAATCTGATGGCATTGTTATTATTATCGTATCAGATAACACTCTAAAATAAGGAATCATATTGAAGTATCCCCTGTAATCATCTAAAGAATGTTGGAACGAACGAATAACTGAATCCCATATGTTAATTACCGTACGAGGATCAAAACTTCTCCAAATTCCCTTCATTCTTAAAGCATCGAGAAAAATAACGATGCCTTCTTCTTGATGTAATCCATCACCTCGGCCTGTTAGACCAATACCATCGTGGATTAAAGGAGTATTAGAATGATCGTAAAACTGACCGCCTATGCGAACAAACAAGTCATTATGTTCTCTCTCTTTATCTAAATTTACTTTAAAAGTATTTATCGACATTTTAAAACTATGCAGATCAGGTAGATTTAAGTCTTCTATCTCATCACTTCAGTCTAAGCACTAACAAGAAGATAACACTTACTGCTATTCCCACAATGACGACCACTTAGATTTTTAGTGAGCTTAGTGACCAAGGTATTGGCTATATGAAAGTCATATCTATTTCTAAATAATGAAAATAATGACAACATGTTTTATCATTGGTATCTTTTCTACCATGATAGGTATATTCGGAATACCAAACACATAAGTGCAAGCACAAGTAGAGTTACTAGGCAAAACAGAATCATGGCTAGACGATAATGAGTTCTTGCCTGTATATCATATAGCAGGAGAAGTAATAAACAACGAATCTTCATAATCGCTCCGAGATAATTGTTAAGCGAACCTTTTTCGTAGTGCTATTATAGATTATAATCAATATAACAAGAATATATATGTCATAGACCGTCGGATGCTGTTTATTCTGCCAAATTACCTGCTTGTATATGTGCATTTGATATACATAATTTAGGTAAGAGTCCTTCAAAATTTGATCGTCTTGAGACCAGACTTCAAAAAAGATTTACGTTCGGATCATCAGAATTTGTTGAATTTACTAGAACAAATTTCTCTCGGTCAACTGCAATGAATTCACCAAAATATTTTTCACTAGTTTTATTATGGGCAAATGCATCATTTTCGTCTTTATTTATTTAAATCAAATTCTGTAGCAAAATATTTTGTTAGTTGTCTCAGATCTGCTGAGGAAAGTATCTCCAATTATGTTTTCGCCAGTGTATATTCTATGTTCAATAATGAAATTATCTATTATAACAAGCTAACATATTTAGTTATTAGGTACTATACCGTACTCATATATGGCTTTCCGTTGATTTCTGATCATCATAGTTCACATCTACAAATATGTGAAGAGTTATTAATAGAAACTAGAGATAAGGAGTGGAATTATAAATTCACGGGCAACTTATACAAAGAGTGTCTTAAGTGTAGATTATTAGTTGATCAAGACTTTGTAGAATTGGACTTCATTAACGAGAAAAAAACAATCATCATTATTACTTCACCCACTACAAATTCATTAATGATTCCTAAATTTGAAATTGCATATCAGAAACTGACTGAACGACAACAAAATGATAAAAGCTATTATTAATATGGGAAAAGTAGATTCATTTCGGAATCTTATCATTTCAGTTACATCTCTCACTATCGGTAAGACTAGATTTACAAACTAGAGGAAAAGATCTAATACATGTTGTCAGCTACTACCAATACAATAGTAACGACAGGCAACATTCTCGACATATATCCCTTGAATGATAGAATGATTATATGGATAAGAGAAGAACGTAACAGCAGTATCATAAGAATAGAAGATAAAGAATGGAGCCATTCAATTTATGTAACTACAGATAACAAATCAGATTTGATATCTCTACTTCTTTATATACAGAATAATGACAAGACTATGAAGCTCGTTAAGAGTTATAATCTTACAAATCAGTACGAGAGAATTACTGATAGCCAAAAATCAGAAGTTCTAAGATTAGAATTGTCAGATCCTACAAAAGCAATAACTTTAGCAAAAAGAATTGAAAGGTTTGGTAACATATTTGGAAAGTATAGGTTATACAACGTAGATTTACCTCCAGCACAAGCTTATTTATACGAGCATAATTTATTCCCACTTGCTCTTTGTGATGTCTATTACGATCAGAACAATACGTTACAGAAGTTAGTTAACAAGGATAATATATGGAATACCGATTATACCGTTCCTCAGTGTAGATCTGTTCTTATAAAGGTCAATGCAAAGAAAAAGGTTGAAAATCCTAGTAGTAGTAGAATAGTCAGATATTCTGACATAATGAAATCAATCTCAATAAGTATTGATAATGTCAATGACGATGATGATAATGATGAAAATCAATATAACAAGAATAATAACAATAACACTCATAATAGAAATATTGAGATTGAGTCCGATTCTGAAGAGCAAATATTGAATGAGCTAGAAGCTGAAATATCAAGAATAGATCCTGACTTCATATTTACAGAAGATGGAGATTCATTTACCTTTCCTTATCTTATTCATAGGGCGAAAATAAATGGAAATAAAAAACTATCTCTAAGTAGAGATCCAATAATATTACAAAGTCCTATAAAAAAAGGAACATCATATTTTTCATATGGACGAATTTACTTTAAACCATCCACTATAAGGTTATATGGAAGAATCCATTTTGATCAATCGAACTCATTTGAATTATCAAATGAGACTGGTGGAGGACTACATGGATTATATGAGATAGCCAGAGTTTGTAGAATGCCTCTTCATATAGCAGCTAGAGCTTCTATAGGCAAGTGTCTTAGTAGTCTTCAATTTTATAACGCCACAAGGAAAGGAATCTTGATTCCATGGAAACCTATGATCGCAGAGCATTTCAAATCAATGAATGCATTACTGATTGCAGATAGAGGTGGTCTAATATATGAACCAGAAGTAGGAGTACACGATCAAGTAGTTGAATTTGACTTTGAATCTCTATATCCAAATATTATGAGAAAATATAATATTTCTGCTGAAACAGTAAATTGTAATTGTTGTTATCATGCTTCTTCTACTAATAGTAGTAATAATGATAATGATCTCAATAATACTACTAGTTTCAATAGGAATATCCTAAGAAGGCTTGATGCTGATCATATCTATATATGTTCAAAGAGAATAGGGATTATTCCTATATCTTTAAGAATATTGCTAGAGAAGCGTTCACTCTACAAAGAACTAAAGAATTTAACTCAAGATCTGAATCTAAAAGAGAAATATAGTTCCAGACAATCTACATTGAAATGGATTCTAGTAACATCATTTGGATATCTGGGGTTTAATAATGCAAAATTTGGAAGAATCGATGCACATATAGCTGTTTGTGCTTATGATAGGCAAATATTATCTCAGGTTATAAAGACTGTTGAAAGACATGGATTTAGAATATTACATGGAATAGTTGATTCTCTATGGATGCAATTTAAGGAAAAAAATAACAACAATAACAAAGAACAGTGTCTACTACTAAAAGAAGTTATAGAAAAACAAACAGGATTCAAAGTGTCATTTGAAGGGATTTACAAATGGATAGCATTTGTTCCCTCAAAGATAAATACTGCATTACCTGTTCCGAATCGATATTTTGGAGCATTTGAAGATGACTCATTAAAAATAAGAGGACTAGAATTAAGAAGACATGATACTCCCATCTTCTTTGAAAAATGCCAAAATCATATATTGCAGGTGATGACGACTGGGAATACTACAAAGGAAGTTCAAACTCTTATATCTACCATAAATAATGTATTCAATAATTGTATTCATCAACTTAAAGCACATAAAGTACCACTCGAAGAATTAATATTTACCAAAATAACATCAAGGAATGCAAGTGAATATCAGAATAGAAATACCGTAGAGAAGAATGCTCTTAATCTCCTCAGATCTGAATGTGGCAAGGATCTAAGAGCTGGCGAGCTGCTGCATTATGTAATCACAGATTATTACCAAAAACAGTCCAAGATAAGATCTATTCCAGTCGAACTAATAAACGAAGAAGAAACAACAATATATGATACAAAAAGATATGTAGAGCTACTTATACAAGTCTGTAATTCAGTAACTGAACCTTTTGGCTATAGTTTTTCTATACCTGTTAACTACGAAATCAATACATGAAAGTATTATCTGGTACAGAAAGAATGTGAGAAAGAATTTGACTGCAAGACAAACTTGCGAATGTCTAGTTTGACATTGTAGATACGGCCTTTTGATCTGAGTTAAGATAATATCAGCGGATCAGTATGATTTATTGATAGTATATGGTAAACCGTCTATATGGCAAGAAAAGCATTCTTTTTGATCCTCTCTTTAGGTCTGTCTAAATATGATCCACATAGTTTACATGAGAATACAAGATATACTTCCATAAGTTCAGAATGCTTATATATCACAAAAATCTTGAATTGCTACAAAAGAAGCTAAAAGCGACCCCCTAATGATAGACAAGGTGATTAGCAATGGATCTGGTAAGTTTTCAGACTTTGTAGACGTTTGTGAAAAAATACGTGGAACTACGAGTAAAAATATGAAAGTAAATTTTCTTGCTGAATACCTCTCTTCCCTAAATGATGAATCTCTATCTATTGCCGTTCTCTTTTTATCCAATAGAATATTTCCATTGGGTTCAAAATTTATAATAAATATTGGATTTAAGGCGATAATGCAAACACTTTTTGAAATATCTACACTAGATCAAAACCAAATCCAACAGATTTACCTACAATATGGAGATATAGGTGCCCTATCTGAGTACGCAGTATCAAAAAAACATACAGGTTCCCTTTTTCAGCAACAAACTTTGACATTATCATCGATATATGATCAGTTTAGAAAGATTGCAGATGCCATAGGATATGGTTCTGGTAAAGTTAAAAAAAATATTTTGAAAGGGCTTTTTTTGTATAGCTCTCCACGTGAAGCAAAATATCTAACAAAAATCATAAATGGAGAAATGAGAATTGGCTTGACAGAAGGTTTAGTAGAAATTGCAATCTCAAAAGTGTTTAATGAGGAACTTGGAAATGTCAGAGGAGCGATGCTCGTTTCAGGCGATATTTCTCAAGTAGCGCTCTTGGCAAAAAGAAGATTACTATATACTGCGCTAATCAGACCTCTTAAACCTATAAGTTATATGTTGGCAGATCTAATGTTTACTGCAAAAGAAATAATCAACTATTATCAAAAACCTTTGATCTGTGAATACAAATATGATGGTATACGAGCACAGATGCATAAATCTGGACAACAAGTTAGGCTATTTTCTCGTAAGCTTGCAGATGTTACAAATTCGTTTCCTGAATTGGCTAATGCTGCGGTATATACTAAATTGCAGTCATCATCATCATCAAACATTGATTTTATTTTGGATGGAGAAGTAATAGCTTTTCATCAAGGTAAACCACTTCATTTCCAAGAACTGCAAAAACGACTTCGTAAAAGGAATATTACAGAACAAATCATGGCAGAAATTCCACTGGTATATGTAGTATTTGATATAACTTACCTGAATGGAGAACAAACAATTAGAAAACCACTCAAACAAAGAAAAGAAATTCTATCAAATATATCTTTTGGAGAACCGATCATTAAGGCATATCAAAATATCGTAAATTCAGAACAAAAAATAATCGCAATGTTTGAAAAAAGTAGAGATATTGGTTATGAAGGATTAGTTTTGAAAGATCCAGATTCCCATTATCACCCTGGTAAAAGAGGAAGATATTGGATAAAGCTTAAAAAAGAATTGGATACAATTGACGCAATTATTGTAATTGCTGAATATGGTCATGGGAAGAGGGCAGGTGTCTTATCTGATTATACATTTGCAGTAAGAGATACCGATTATAATAATCAATTAAAAACTATTGGCAAGGCTTATTCTGGATTGACTGATGATGAAATAAATGATATCACAAAAAGATTAAAATCACTTATGATAAAAGATGAAGGTTATAGAATAATTGTAAGACCGGAAATAGTTTTAGAAGTGGCATTCGACAGCATTCAAAAAAGCGACAGGCATAACAGTGGTTTTGCACTACGGTTCCCAAGAATAAAGAATATTCGTGATGATAAAACTGTTATGGATATTGATACGCTTCTAAGGATCAAACAGATCTACGAAAAGCAGGTTTACTTAATGAATAAAAACATAATATCTGATCACAATTAAAAGTGGTAAAGTTATATCATATAACTGGCTTCGTCTAATACGAAGAAGGAGCAAAAAAATTCAAGCGTTAAGGAAATTTGCAGAATTTTCAGACAGGATGTTTAATCAAGATAAAGCGTAAAGATTTTATTTATTTTTTCATATTAGCTGGAGCTCTGTTAACCTAAGAATAATTCCATCCCTTACATTTTACAAAAATATTGAAAAGAAGTTATTGGAATTTAATGTAGAGTGTTCATAGTAACCAACTATTACAAATTGATCAATGTTTTGCACTATCCCTTTTCATGGACCCTCTTATTTGATTTTCTTGTAAGATACAGTGTCCTTCGAGATTTAGAATATGCTTATAGTTGCATTGGTTATAACCAATACCGGATTCCACTCCACTGAAATTTCAAGTGAGCAGAAGCTTGGACTGCGTGTACAAGAAGAACGTGAACGAGACTGAATTCTTTAACAGGATCGAATATCGCTACATGTTAAAATAGATTGGAGATCACAGAAGTCCTTTCTGATATTCCAAAACTTTGTCAAGATCAGCGTAGTCACCTCTCATTCTAAACCTTTTGATTAATGCTTCAATCTCGTCCCAAACGGACCATTCAGGACGTCTGGCTGTCATTACTTGTTTAATCTCTGCTAACTTGATTTTAGCAGCTTCAGGGAGATTATCCACATGTTGGTTATACAGAGGGCTTCTCTTCTCCATTGATGTGCTGGAGACGGATGTAGATGAGCTTAAAAAGTGGCGAAAGGCTTCCATCATGTTTACATTCCCGCGCAATATTTCTAAATATTCATCTATAAAGGATTCCCTTCTCCCGTCATTCATATCACCCAGAGTCAAAATTCTTAACATTACATCAACGAATTCCGAGGGAAATAAGGTTCTGGCCAATGTTTCAAACTCTTTAAGCTTTGACATCAATTTATCGCTGAACTTGACGGGCGGTACGGCAAGGGGAGATAGACCAAATGGCTAAAATTTTTGTGGCCTATAACTGGCATCTGTTTAGATTAGCAAAAATTATTCAAGGCGTCTACCATTCGATGTCTTTAGATAAGCTATGAACAGAATGTTGCGTTGTTACATCTAACATGAAGTTGAGCGTTAAGTAACACTGTACGGCTTACTCAGGTTTGACTAATAAAGAATTAAGTCATTTGACATCTATATTGAAGGTAATTGTGATGTTCACTATATCAAATAGTTAATTGGAACCCTTTTAGAATGACCTTTGTTGACGAATATTATATGTATAAAGAAGTGAGATCCTGGTCAAATTTTTACAAATCAGAAATTGATGCTCTTCTATTCGATCTCCGATCATTGACTCAGATTCCTAGGCAAGTATCAATATCAATAATACTATGTTTACAGTAAAAGGCATTGTAAATAAAGAGTTTATTGCCGAAGAAATAGAAGTGACGATAGGATGACAGTCGATTTTAGTCAAAGCAGGATCTGGTCTAAGGTCACTGAATGTGTTCTAACTGTTCTTTATCTTGTTTGTGCGATTTTTCGGAATACTCCTATATACATCTATCTCAAATATGCTTCATTCAAGCTATGCTTCATCCGATCCAGAATTATCAAGATTTTCTAACTCGGTGTTGTTGATTAGTTATTGCCGATCCCAATCGCCATCAAAAAACTCAACAAACTTTAACTTCATCTCCCAGTTACGCCTCCAGTATAATCTCCAGTGATCTTTACTATCCCTTTTTCAGAATCACATAATATCTTCAGCAACTCCAAATTTAATCGCATATTTGCCACATATCGAGTACCATTTTCAGATACTGATGGAAGCAATCTAGTTTTTCCATATATAACATCTCTCATTTTCTCTGAATCTGTTCCGTGTGTTGTTAATATTTCAACTATATAGAAGGGAGCTGATCGGTATGATGATTGAGTTGGTCCCTTATTTTCTTTCTCTCGTACAAGTAAATCATTTAATAGTGCAGGATCTACCTTTGGAAGATGTATTTGATACAAGGTCTGCAATCCTTGGAATGCCATTCTTATATCCTGTAATCCTTGAAAAGACCATCACCTTGATTGTTCAGTCATATCGGGAAACTCCGATCTATATTGTATTCCGATATAAAGGCGAATAAATAACAGTTATGAAGAACGACGTAGTGAAGAAATTATGGCAAATACAAGTCCGACCACTAATCCAAATCCGAGAGGAATAAATACTGCTGCTTCTCTTATGTCAAATGCCTGCATTATTAACGATCCGAACATTCAGATTGAATAAACATATCAGAAAAATAAATTTTGATTAACATTGTTATCTATACTTGGAGTTCAAAATAAATAAACAGTAGATACATCAGTTATGATCACATCACACGATTTAAAAGTTATGAATACAACGACGAGGGCGCCTTTTAGTACCGGCAAAATGAATCAATATAGTACAAATGTCGAGATTTTCTTTGGGAGCGGAATTTTCTAAATGCTTGGAATGGCTCAGGATCAGGAATACACCTTAGCATGCGAAGTTCTTCTAATGACCACAAAATACTGGCCTATATAAATGATGGATTAGAAGTAGGACAAGGCCTTTGAAATTGAAATTGAGAAGCAGCATATCCAAAGAAGCGAGTTAAACACGTGTCTTTCTTTGACTCTGCTTCAGTTCTCGTCGATAAGGGGTGGGTCTTATCATCTGTGGAGTTTGTACGTTGAATTTGAGCGTATGTTCAATACTGGCGATTATTTCGGATGCAGTGGTAGAAGGATAAATTTAGCTAATTTTCGAATGCGCATAGGATGACAATGAGCCCCAGAGGTTTTTGCCGATTTACCGACACATATGAAGCCAAGTGCACAAGGTTCTAGACATAGTGTTATGATCAAAGGTCCCACAACTTCTAAAGAACCAATTCTTCTGGGATGTGATTTAGATCTGTGAAGAATCGTCATGTGTATATTATTCCATTTCTCGTTCATTTAACCATAACAACTCCACTCATCCATGGATGGGATGTGCAATAATATTCGTATCTGCCAGGTTCGGCAAAGTGAAAAGAGAATGAATCTCCATGCTCTAAGTTATCGGAGTTGAATTTACCATCCGGTGTATACCCATTTGATCCATACGTAGCTTTATTTCCACTTGTTACAGTATGGGGTAAATCATCATCATTAATCCATGTTACATCTGAACCAGCTGGAACTGTAAGCTCTGATGGATGAAATCTTTCAGATATGGTTTCACTCCATGCAGCGCCATCAGGTATAATTACATCATAGTTGCCATAATTGTCGTCACCGTTATTACCATTACCTTCGTCTTGCTGTCGTAATCCGGTCGTTGGTTGTATTGGTTGCTGGTCTTGCTGTATTGGTTGCTGGTCTTGCTGTGGTGAACTCTCATCTTCATCTTCATCTGTTGTTATAGTTACTGGAGAGACTGCGTTCAAACTGTCTACGAAATCGAAGTTGAGAGTTAGCAATATAATTGCAATAGCTAATGATGCAGATATCGTGGTGGTTTGTGTTGACATTCAGACGTTGATTACTCTCACTAGTGAATTTAAGATTAAAGAAAGTATAATACGAATTTAACTTATGGTAGAAATATAATTTTTCATAATGACAAGACTGTCATATGTTTTCAGAAATTGTGGCTATTATGGCTATTGTAAGGGGGATTTAAGGTGCAGAGGCTATCGTTCGAAATAATGCCTAATTCAAGCTGCAAAGGGCCTATAGTCTGCTAAAATTATCTATGACGTACGTGAATATGGGAGAAGAAATTCAAAAGGAAATTTTGAAGTTAATTACAATAGTAAATAAATCTATTTTAAATTTGCAACTAATTCAGCAGAAAATTGGGAACCACTAGGATCAATCACTTTCTTTATGAATTGTTCTGTTTTCTGGTTAGAACCAGTAGTATTGTAATGCTTCTTACACAGGATCAACGATGTTTCTGCATCATTCCATCTTAAAAGGCATTCGCATCGTAATAATAACTGACTGGTCAGTTATGTTTATTAAGAAGCCTCCTGTATAATGAAGTATGCCGATATTGAGAAGGAGAGGTGGGGTTCTAGACAGCGTTTTTTCCGCGAATCATGAAATGAATATAATTGTGACTATCTTGATTACGGCTACCTGTGGCTCATTTCTTCAGATATCAGGCACAAGTTGGGATGTCACTTCTCATATCATGCAAGAACCTGAGACTTTCTTCACGCCTTCGCATACAGTTCTTTATACTGGAGTAGGTTTGTTAACATTAGCAGCCGGATTAGGTGGAGTCTTGTTGTTGTTTAGGAATAAGCAATATAGAGGAAAGTCTTTAGCTACATCATTTAAGCTTCTTATTATAGGATCGGCAGTTTGTTTAGTAGCTGGACCATCTGACTTTCTCTGGCATGAAAGATTTGGGGTGGATGGGCTATTAAGTCCTCCACATTTGGCGTTGATTACAGGTATGTTAATAAATGCAGTTGCAACTGTTGTGGGCCTTGCAAGGATATCTGGGCATATACATTCAATTTGTAAGGAGAGATTGATTAGGATTGCAATGGTTCCTGCATTTGCAGCATTATGGTTTACAACTACATGGTATGTGTATATGTTCTCTCTTCCGTTTTCAGATGGGGAAAACTTTCAATTTAACTTGAATCCTAGCATTGCAGCAATAATTGCAATCATAGCTTTACCGCTGCTTAGCTCTATCATATTCCTGATTGCTTCCAAGACTATCGGAAGATTTGGGGCTGCAACTTCTGTTGCAGTTTTAGTAATGGGTGTTAATATCTTTGCAAATATTATACCTGGTCAAGGAATGATGATCTCAATTCTACCTTGGTATTCTATATTGGCTATTCTACCTGCGCTAATTGCTGACATTATCTTGAATGATTCAACCGCAAAAACAAAGTTAGGATTAAGAGGATCTGAATTAATAGCGGGCCTACTAATTGGTTCAATGTTCTACATATTTAACTATCCAATGCTTACGTGGGCATTTGCAATCCCACTCGGCATGCCACTAGCTAATCTGCAGGGGATACTGGCTGTAGCTAGTTTAATACCTAGCTTCCTGAGTACGTTGCCTACTGTACTTGCTATAACAGTAATCCCAACAGCACTAATGGGGCTGTCAGGAGCATTGTTTGTCTATAAGATTAAAGCTATTCCCTTGTTACAACAAGAACAAAAACAACAACTAAGACAACGAAAACCAACAAAATACTTACTGCAAAAAAATAAGGAAGCTAATAAAGGTATATCATGAAATGATCCTCTTTCGAAAGATTAGAGTATGAAAGAAAAGGTTAGTAAAACAGGGAAAGAGTAGAGAGTGAAATATATTGTGCCCAAAGGTTTCTGCCCAGTACAAGTTAGAAGTTAAAGAAAAAATAGTCGAGTCAGCATTAATTACCTTTTCCAAGTATGGATATGACAAAACTAGGATGGATGATATAGCGGAAGCAGTCAAGGTGAGTAAAGGTACATTATATCTTTACTTTAGGAGTAAAGAGGAATTATTCTACGCTATATCAGAAAGAAATATCTCAAGATTAAAGGATCAGTTATCTACATTAATGGCTACGAGAAAGGAAGAGTTGGTACCAAATGCAGAGAAGTTTTATGAAAACTTCCATAATCAGACAGGACAAGACTTCGATAAAGTATTTTTCGAAATAATTGCTGAATCATCACGTAATCCAAGATTAAGAAGGATGCTTTATGAACAGAGGCTGAAGATAATTGATATAGTAACAGAATATCTAAATTTACAGGTAGAAAGAGAGCTCTTTACCAAGGATGTGGATATTAAAGCTCTTTCTTCGGGTCTAGTATCACTTTTTAATGGATTATCTATAAGTAAAGTATCAGGTATGAGTGAATCTAGCAACAAACAAGCTTGGAAGGAAACAGTAAGAGCTATATTTAAGGGGGTGAGTTAATATCAATCGATTCTTTCTTTCTTCGCAATCCGTGAAACTGCAAACTGTTCCTGATCTCATTGCAGATGTCGATATTTCTTATGAATATTTATGGTGGATGCTAATTGCATTTCTATTCATTAGTGCTGTGGTGACTCTAGTTGTAGACAGCTTGGCAGATATGACTCGTTATAGTGCATGTCAAACCAAATTGCAGTCAGGGACATGATGTTTGCGCACCTACAAC
>JBKPHJ010000338.1:0-3547 GCA_046729835.1 Thermoproteota archaeon | reverse complement strand
GATGTACCCTTTTAATAGAATTGATACAATAGTCAGCGGAGAGGAGTCCCTAGTCTTAGTAAAGCACAAAACGACACACAAATCACAGGAACCCAAGAAATCATAGAAGAGATTTGATGCAGTGACTTCAAATACTAACTGTAAATAGAATAAAAAGCAGTTCGTAGACCTAAAAGATATTATCATTCTATTATGTGAGATATGTTCGAGACGAATTTTGTGGTAATCGTCTTAACAGGCGCTAAGGAGTCGGCAATAACCGAGAAAATGGAGTTTGAAAATAAGATGTCTGTAATATTGATATATCGATCTATGTTACTAGTGACATGCAATGCGTTGTGTTTTTAGGTCTAATCTGGACAATTGCTTTACCGTCACTTATAATTAACCAACTTTATGCACAAGGACCAGACACAGCAGAGCTAGCTCGATATGGTAGAGAATTGGATAAAGCTTCATTAGCGATGGATGGTTTCAATTTGTTTCAAAAATCATGCAACGGTATATTAGGCGGTCACGATCTGAGTATGGTGCCGATGTGCGCGGATATACTAGCAGACTGGAATAAGCATATGGCACAATGGAAAACTGAAAACCAGTGGAAGATAGATAGCATAGTGAAATAACTTTTCATGATCAAGTACGTAACGAAAGAAAAGATCTTTGCTGTAGCTCTTCGTTCTGATAAACTCCCTTCAGATATGAAAAAAGAATTCACTACAAATAATAGAAGAATTGGGCCCATCTCATCATCTATTTGCTGAGAAAGTCTAGTTGAATTTCCTGTTTCAAACTCCAACGCGATGCCTCTTTTTCTGTCCTTCAGGTATGAACTCTACTGATGGTGGTGGCTAATATCGATTTGGAGAAATCTGACTATACGTTAATGCCTGCAGTCTTAGCCTCTTGAAATTGCGGGACGACAACCTTAATCATCAGTTGAATGAGAAATCATTTGCTTGGTGTTATTTCAAGTATGTTTAAGATTTTGTATGTCACTAGACTAAAGTAATGTCCGTTTGTTATGGGTTATGAATTTTCATATTCTCGATACCAGCTCCATTAAACACGGTCAACTACAGTAAATTTGACATACCTTATCTGTGCACCTTGGATCCCCCAAGCTTCTACTTCGATGCAAAAGCATAAGTATAACACAAGGAAGGAATTAAGGACAGTGGGTAGGCTATAATGGTATCATCATTTTTTAAAAATTGGGATATTTTCATTGTTGGAGCTGCGATGATTGGGGGCTTTGCAGTTATAGTCCTAAAATTAATTGGAGTACTTTAACACAGCTCGCACCTTATTAAATGCCACAATATTTGACAATAACTTGGCAAATAATAACGACAAATCCAGAGATCCGAATCTAATCCCTGGTGAGTAATAGGTACTGTTGTGTTTCTACCCATAGTGATTGGAAAAATATAGGAAATGAAACATGTGCTATCAATCAAGTGAGCGCAGTGCCCGATGCTTAGAGCGTACTTGAAATCGGGCGTCCTCTTCAATAACTTTCGATGCACAAATCCGTGGATTGATGACAGGGTATTTTCGTTCGTATGGTCCAACCTGTGTTCGGTAACGCATATGCGCAAAACTTGATTATCACTAAATTGTGGTTTTCTTAATAGTCGTCGTTAACCTGCGCTTATATCTAGTATGAAACTATTTAGAAGGCCACAGAAGACAAATGAAATGCAATTTTAGTAAGAAAATTTAAAACAATACTACGAAGGAGGATACAAGCGGAACAAAACTAAGAGGAACAATATAAAAAACAGAAACAGGTCCCCAATTCGATACATCACATCATATGCTTCTTTGGTATCAAACTAGTCCAGAGTATGATTTCCCTTTTATAGACGTATAAAAAACCGTCGAAATCTGTAAGCCAATTCATTTTTATACGCATGTTGTTTAAAAAGAGAGATGACATCTAGAGGCTCAAGAGATTATGACAGGAACGACCCGAAACCCGGCAAAGACAAGAGTCAGCAACTAGGCACGCAAAGTTCGCTAGTGACCGTTACTCGTAGAGGAGTTGCTAGACGTAGGGTAGGGAGAGGTTATTCTCTCAAGGAGATCAATAAAGCATTCGAGAAAATCGGTATAGCCAATCCAAGCAGCAGCGTAACAAGGGCTCGAGCCTTGGGAATTCATGTAGATACGTTTCGAAGGTCAGTGTATGCAGACAATATTACTAGTCTGACTGGCGTCCTAAACACACTTAAAGAAAGCAGAAAACCGCGGAGCAGCAGCAAAAAGCGACCTTCAGATGCAAAGACGAAAAACAAATAAGTAGAATTTGTAACTCATTGGTCCAGTCCGTTCCCCAATGTAGGCGACACCTAAGCATACTTTGTAAATGTCGTCTTGAATTGATTTAGATCAACAGACGATAAACTACTTGTTAAGTAAAGAATCCATATGGGCGGGTATTTGAATCCCAACTAAAGCCGATAATTGGATTGGGGTAATTGTTATGCTCTAATGACATCTTTACTCTATCAAATCTCTCCTTGGCACGTTCTTCGGTAAGACCCCCTCCATGAACGATAATAGTTAATTCTGGAGGACTATTGCCAACAGAACATTGATGATATATGTCATTAATATTTGAGAGATTATATCTATTGTTATATCCTTTACCAGTTACATTATCATAACTATCGTCAGTTACAGCTGATAAATTTCCATTTATAAGATTAAAATGATCTCGTGTAGAAATTTCGTATAATGGAATCTTTGTAATTCCTAAAACTGAAGTGTTCCATCTAGATGGTATAATTACTATAGTTAAGAATACTACTATAATCATCAGAATCAGTTTAAATTGTGGTTGATACTTCATTAGTTTGCCTTAGCTTATTTAGGTTATAAAGGATATTCTCAACTTGCTACCATAATTATAAGCAGCATCAATTAGCAAACGAATTGGAAAATGATGAGACTTGACCAAAAATTTAACTGAAGGAGAAGAAAATAAAGAGATGAGGAATATGTTTCAGGATGTTTGGAATGCAGGGTATACACATATTCATACCCTAGAAATAGTTCCCCTTGATAGTGACAGAAAGCCCTACAAAGTGCATATATTAATACAACCGGTCAGGTCATGCGCAATCATGGACTGCGCAAGTTTGCTATCACATAGATGATGAGAACTATGACCGTACCTCAGTAGAGGATCGCTTAGCAGAATACCTAAAGGCAGTAGATCTACTCACAATAAACTCAGAGAATAAACTTAAACATAAACTCAATATCATAGAGTCTCAACACTCTGAAGAATGGAATAAATTAAAAAATAGAATGAGTGAATTAGAATCTCTTCTTAATTCATTACAGGTGTAGACTCAGCGAGTGTAACTGCCAGAATAACTCCAGCTTTAGTTAACGTTCCAAGCGTTAAAAAAAGCTGGAAGTCTTTATCATGCTTTGACAAGCATTGACGTACGACTGCACTCAGAAAGTCTGTCCTTGAAAATATGCCGTTTTTATTCGTTCTTCATTTGTCTTTGAATGCTTGGTTATAATTGGG
>JBKPHJ010000337.1:0-4426 GCA_046729835.1 Thermoproteota archaeon | reverse complement strand
TGTGTTTGGACCTCCTACTATGAGACCATCTCCACTGCAGTCAAGGTTTGATGTTAGATTTACTATGCCGCTTACGACCTGTCCACATGCTGGATTTGTCGATAATGATGCTCCTCCTTCAGCTGTTAATGTAGTTAGTTGCTGCTGTGCAGCAGCAAAGTCGGCATCACCACTGCCACCACTGCCACCACTACCACTATTAGGACCTATACCCATGTTTTGTAGTGGTGTAGGATACTGTTGCTCTTGTTGCTGCTGTGAAGGGCTGTTATTATCATCATTATCATTATTATGTGGTCGTGTTGCATCAACTGGTGATGTATGCATTAGTGCTAAGCCACCTACTGATATCAATGCTGCTGCCACCATCATTACTGTTGCTGTTGCTACTACTATAGATCTTGCTGTTGTATTTCTTCTTTGATTCATTTGAGCTCGAAAAATCTCTGATAATATATTATATATGTGGACGTATGCTTTTTACTAAATCTGTGATTAGTGGCTTTTGTTTGTAAGCATCCGATTAGGTTATCAACAATAAAGTACTGTCAGTATAATGAGCTGTTCTACGTGTCTAATATTAAATTGCATTCGAATAGAATAATTCATCAGCAACAACAACAATCAAACTGAAATTAAAGCTAAACCAGAACTAAAACTAATACTAAAGCTATGACTTTGAATGTGACTACTGGTAGTATTGCTATAATGGAGTGTATAAGAGTTCAGAATCACCCAAAATATCTGTGATACCTCCTCGGCATTTGTTAAGCGCTCTAAATCCTTTATCGCCAAATTTAATAACATGAAATACTTTGAATCTGATTTAGAGTTTGTACCATGCATAAATATGCTCAGACACTAGATAGGATGCCTACATCTGATAGGAGTAGACAATATGAGATACATTATAAAAAACAGTATCAAAAATAGACCTATGCAAATGTTATCAATATCATAGGAGTTATAAATGATGATAAAGGTTCTAGGATTTGATAATATAAAATTTGTCATCAGTCTGGAATTCACATCGGGTACATTACATATCCACTACTCGATATTTGCCATCATCATGTGCTATTTTATAAAAATGATGAAACAACTGGAAATTTTTAAGGTTAGTTGGTGAGAAAAGTATTGACACTCGAGCTTGTCAGGATCACTAAGAAATTCCCTGGATTTACCTTGGGTCCAATAGATTTAAAAATAGAGAACAATAAGATTCTAGTGATAATAGGACCGACCGGCAGTGGTAAAAGTAGTATACTAAATCTCATTGCAGGAATTCTAAAGCCTGACTCTGGTTCGATACTAATGGACGGTTTGAACATAACCAATCTTCCGGTACACCTCCGAAGGATCGGTTTTACCTTTCAAAATCCGAGTCTATTTCCTCACTTGAATGCATATGATAATATTGTCTTTGGACTTGCAAAGCGGACCAAAAAGGAGAATGATCTACAGATTAGAAAACTTCTCAAGGAGCTAGGCATTTCACATATCAGTTATCGGAATACCGAGGGTTTAAGCGGAGGTGAAATGCAAAAAATTTCATTGGCAAGAATGCTTGTCACAAACCCGAAGATCATGCTAATGGATGAACCTCTTGCACACCTTGATCTTCCCACCAAGAGAGATATGAGATTGGAGCTAAGACGAATTCTCGTAAGTAGAGGTGTCCCCTCTATCTATGTGACCCACTTCGAGGATGATGTTTACGCACTCGCAGATTATGTGTCAATATTGCAAGACGGTACAATCAAGTATACCGACAGGTTAGAATCTATTTTATCAGATCAAAATGAGAACCGTTTTCCATTTGTATCAAGCATGTTTAATGAGACTAATTACCTAGAAGGAGAAGTTCTACAATCAAACGCTGGAATTACTACTTTCAGTATTGGGTCGCATACGATCGAAATTCTTGGTGACTATGCAATCGGTAGCAGGGTAGGAATACTCGTTGAACCTGAAGATATAATTCTCTCAAGAGATGTAATAAGGACGAGTGCACGCAACATGATAAAAGCTAAGATAACAAAGATTATCAACAGAAACGGGGGTGTAATAGACGTGCACCTAAATGTTGATAGGTTCCACATTGTCTCGAGAGTCACAGCGGAAGCTAGAAGAGATCTTAGACTTGAGGAAGATGATAGCATATTGGCTGTATTTAAGGCATCTTCACCGCAGATTATTCGTGAAGTATAGGAGCAGCGGTATAAAGCTTGTTCATGAGCTCAGCAGAGGGGGTCTTATCATTAGATTAGTACACTACTAATGGTTAATGGCCAGTATTCTTTTATAATCCCCTTTTTTTCCAGGGCATGAACTTTCAGTCGGGTTTGAAGCTCTTCGTTAATATACTAAGTTCTTATAATATAATCTAAATATGACTATAAATAACGGCGATAACACTATAACGGAACTCGCGGAATCAGCTCAGCTGCCGATTCACATTTCTCACTCCGAGCAGGAAGCCATAATCAAGTCACTCAAAGATGTAGATCCTATCCCTTATCATTATTATTTTAATTTTTTTATAGGCAAGACAAGAGACGGACATATATGCTATTTTCCTGAGAGCTTTAGAAAGGGTTACCTAGACTTTCTTGATGATAAAGAATTGTCGCTCGAGTTAGAGCTATATGCAATGGGGCAGACTTCAACTGGAGAATGGGTATACTTACCAAGTTATTTTCAAGGTGTTTATGCTGCAAAGAATGAATTGAGATTTGCTCTGCTTGCAGAGGGACAGAGGAGGCTCTTTGATGATACTAAAAAGGGTAAGCAAGAACTACAGAAACAGGCGCAATCTTGCGAAGGAATCATTGTCGAAAGCTCAAAAAATAAAGATACGTTCTCTAAGCTCCAGCGGGGATATGATGAGCTGGTTTCTGAGAATAAAAATCTTAGACTTGAGATTGAGAAACAGCAGGAGTTGGCTGACGTCTACAAGAAAGAAATGGAAGGATTCAGATCACAGCTGCAAGAGGTACGAAACATGTTTATTGAAAATGAAAGACGACAGCATCAGAGTTCGACCGCCAGCCCCAGTAGTAACGAAAGGAAAGCGGATAAACGAAGGGGAGCCGCTCCTATTTCATAGAGAAATGATTGACTTCTTATCCTGGTAAATAATTTTGAGCACTCTAAAGAGAACGGAGCGGTAATGATTTTATTACGAGTTAGAACTTTTATCTAAACAACTGCTCGAAAGAAAACATGATGCATTAAAGCGCAGCTTTGGCAACCTTATATAAAATTATTTATTTATCAAAAAATGCTTTGACATTTGGTCTGTATAAGTAGTAGATAATTATAGCGCTGATAATTGTATGAAATATTGCACCTATGTTGCCGACCACCATTGATCCTATTCCTAGTATGATACCAATTCCCGAAAGTATCAACGTGAGTGTCCATGCCCAACTCTTTCCATTCCACAACCCATAAGCCATCAGAAAATATGCTAGTCCAAGAATAAACAAACCACTGCCAATGAGTATTCCAATCAGAGGAATTAGCATTAACGTACCAAGAGCACTAACAATGAAGGCTAAACCCCCAAGTATAGCAAGTAACGCAATAATCGTTACCCCAATCGGTCTCTGTTTGTACATTTATTTGCTCATTCGGGTCTATAGGCAATCGAGTTTATAACTAAATAGGAACTTTCTTCCGTACTAGAAGCTTTTGAAGCTATCTAAAATTGATAATCCGCCATTTTAAGTCATTATCTAATTAAGACTTATATGGTATTTGAATCGATGGCATAATTTTCTTCATGAATTTATAAGCTCGAACAAATCTAGCAGTTTACAAGAATCGTGATCCTCGAAAACCTCAGGTCGCGTTCGGTCTTTCAGAAATACCGTATCAGATCAGTTGTGACATCTTCCATATTTTGCAGGTGCTAATCGTCATTCGAGCTTATAGGATACTAGGTTATGAAACTTATGTACCTAAAATATATAAAGCATAACACAAGGTCAATGCTGTGTTTAGCAATACGAGAGCTATTCAAACGTATGTGCTTTTAGCCATAGCACTGGGGGCATTAGGTCTCCATACCGTACCTATAAGCCAAATATTTGCATCCTCGTCCAGTGGCGCTGCGGCAGCTTCCGCATCAGCCGCAGCCGCTGGCGACGCAGCATCAGCCGCAGCATCAGCCGCAGGGGGTTCATCAGCCGCGGCAGCAGCTGCAGGAAGTGCAGCATCAGCCGCAGCATCATCAGTAACAAAAGATCCAGCAGTAGCCGCTGCAGCGGCAGCATCAGGACAAGGTGCAGCAGCCGCCACGTCGGCAGCAGCAGCAACGGCAGCGGGATACTCTGCAGCCGCAGCCGCAGCATCATCATCCGAGGGTGATGCGGCTGCGGCTGCGGCTGCGGGAGCAGCAGCAGCGGCAGCAGCGGCAGGA
>JBKPHJ010000336.1:0-1733 GCA_046729835.1 Thermoproteota archaeon | reverse complement strand
TCAATAGGGCCAACATACGAGAGGTAAAAGAGATTGTGTTGATTCTGTGAAATCCTGAGCAGGCTTCCACTTCTCATTATTAACGCCAATAAGACAATGACATTCTAAAAGCATCAAATACATCATCATGACTAGTAGCAGGTTTTTCTAACTTACCTTCGGTCGTCCTCACAATCTGACAGACTTTGATGAGAGGAGAGGAATACATGAACAATCTTGAAGGCCCTCATTACCGAAGACCCATTCTGATTGGTAGAATTGAATGCCACTTTTCTCAATGGAGGTATGGGACAATTCTAAAGAATCCCAAAAGCTACTAGAAGAGGTGGACAACTACTCTACAAGACATTACGAAACGACTACCGGTCTGGAAACGTGGTTTGCAGTACCGGATCTGAAAACTGTGGTTGCCCCACCTAGATGGAAAATGGCCATCATTGTCTTCATTGCCGCATATGCGATTAGCTTGGTATCACGATCTATTCTTAATCCATCAATAGGGTACTGGCCGCTACTAGCTAATGGCATCATTTTTACTGCAATTCTGACCATTGGACTCACTTATTTTGCAATGCCTATTTTGAGTCGACTTTTGAGACGATGGCTTTACCCAAGCAGTAGACAACTATAACTATGAAGTGTCTTTCAATAATAGAAAGGAGAATGTCAGTAAATATCTATTCACATCCATGTCATTTACTATCAACAAACATGTACATGTTTTCCTAAGCGTTATTTGGTGTATGCATGTGATGAAATGCGAGCATTGTGATGTAGACGCCTACTATAGACTAACCGTTGAGGATTTCAATAGCGCAGAGGCATATAATGTTGATTTATGTATAAAATGTGTCAAGGTTGAAGCCTCGAAAGCTATTGAAGACTTTCCTGCAACGAGATCCCTAAAGATAGAACCTCTATTTTCCACCCTAAAGGCTTCTGTCCCTAATATGTAGTAAATATTCCTCATTACAATCTGAATCGCAGAATATATTTACACGCGTGGAACAGATTACATCACACCCTCTAAAACGGACACTGTAAGAAATGTCCAATGTGAGAAAGGAGTAGACTTCATCCTAAATCATCTAGAGCTTCCGTTATTTCCCAGGGATATCATGACCAAAAGGCTGGGCTACAAAATAGAGGTCTTCGATAAACGGTCTATGCTTCGCTATTTTAAGGAATCAGATTACCAAGACTGTCGGGTTAGTGCCTATCCTAGAAGCTTTTGACAAAGTTAAGAATTTTTAACTTGGTAATACTTCCCTAACCTGTGCTATGTAAAATAAGAAGCTATCGCACCTTTCTCAACGTGATCTTTGGGAAAGAATCATCATGTACCAATGTGAACGACTATAGACTAAATATAGGATGCTGCTGACTGCGATTTGATCGGTATTGGACTGTATTTGTTGTTGATTGTTGCTTGTGGCTACGATTTTCCTCAGATCCTTGAATGTCATAACTTTTACTAACTTCCTCGTCTACAGTAACAATGTCATCAGAATTAGCTTTTTCTGTTGCTTTAGGTTTTTCCTTATGTTAAAGCCTCGAAAATACTTTCTAGAGAAAGGTAGAAGCAACCTTCAGCTATCTTATTGGATTATGACGCTGAGCCCAATCTATGATTGAACCATCGTACACTTTTACATTATTGTAACCAGCCTGTTTAAATTGCAAATATTTGTGTGACGCTCTGGATCCAGAATGACAATAGCATATAATCTCCT
>JBKPHJ010000335.1:0-7016 GCA_046729835.1 Thermoproteota archaeon | reverse complement strand
TCTCCTCTTGATCTTTCCGCTAATTAGACAAACTCGTATCTTACCATAATTACATTTTACCGCAACATTACTTCTACTACCAATTTGATAACTCTGCCAAGGAACCATCCTTCCTATGTCAAAACAAGCTCTTATAAATATGATTCAGATAAACAATAGCTGAATACAAATCTTTCAATCGTATAATTATTACCCAGAACTATCTATCTTCTCTATCTCCTTTGCAAGGTTAATATCTCGCTTCGTTATAGCATCGACATCAAACGACTTCAGAGAGAGTTTAACTGATTTCCAGTTAATTGTAATAATTGGATGATGGTCAAGTTTTTCAGCGATCTTGGCTACATTATTTACAAACTCAATGGCATTTATAAAACTAGAGAACTGAAACGATTTGACAATCTTTCCATCTATTAATTCCCACATATCATCTAGATCTGTTATATACCTCCTTATTTCTTTATCAGATAACATGATTTTTGTTATGCGTTATAGGGAGCTTCTTAGTTTTAAGGTTATGCTGTTATAATGTACCCGAGGTTTCTGAGAGTGTTATTCTATCTGCAATATTCCTTACAAAAGGTGTAACTGCTATCGGGATAGGAAAGCCGATTGCGAATGTAGTCAAAAATATGTCGAACCATTTTTGAAGGAAATTAGGTATAATTCCTATATTTACAATAGTGACGGCTAAAGATGTAAGTACAGACATTATAAAGCCCATCATGACTCCAAATAGTAGTGAGTAGTATTTCCTAGGTAATTTAGCGGTTGTTATTTTGCTCATGCCTTGATTGTAATCGATATTGTATAAAAATACTCATAGAGTATAATCATGGCCGACTATGACATGAGCTGTTGACCCTCAATCAGAACAATATTTGTCCTCTTATTATACTGGGCGATCCGGATCCTACATAAAATTGGGACCAAAAATCATGTCAAATATGGTTCACAAACCACTCGGCCCATAGAACTCGTGGTTCGAGTTTTTTCCATCTACTTTCCTAGAATATACACTAGCAATGCCTCAAAATAATCCTTTCCGGATGATATCCCTGTGTTGCTGACAATAACAAGTAGTAGTCAGAAACAGGGTCCATATTATACAAAGTTAGATAGTTAGCTCCCTAGCGAGGATTTCTATTACTCTAGTTCTGCCTTTACTCTTCTGACTAACTGATCTATTGTAACTGGCTTCTTGATATAACACCCTATACTTCTGGTAGGATAGAGTTCCCTTAATGCTTCCATGTTTACTTCTCCCGCAGTAATAAAACAAACCTTAACATTGGCATCTAATTCTAATATTTGTCTAGCTAGTTCAATGCCATTTATGTTCGGCATGTTAATATCAACTAATAATAGATCGTAAAAGTTTGTTCTGAATTGAGACAAAGCTTCAAAAGGATCATTATATGTATATACCTCAAAACCTTCATCTTGTAAACCCAATTTGAAGACGGTGGTCACATCGGGTTCATCATCAACAATTAGAACTACTTTAGAAAATGTTTTCTCTTCTCTAATTATATTCACGGTTTCTTTTTGTGAGCCGATGGGTTCACTAAGTGAGATGTGGTCATACTTACTACCAATAATTTTATCATCATAGGCTCCTTCTTGTATTAGAAATTTCACCCTCTCCATTACCATGTCATCTCATTCACCTTTTTCACTAAATCATTCACTCGAATAGGTTTTCTAAAAAAACTGACACTAAAAGAGGCTGACTGACACCTTTTTTTAAACTCTTCATTATAACCTTCTCCAAATGCTGTTAAAAAGCAGACTTTAACATTACTATCTATCTTCTTTATTTGTTCGTATAGTTCAAAGCCATCCATATCTGGCATTTTAATATCAAGGATTAGAAGATCGTATCTTTTACCTTCCTTGAAAGCAGCGAGTGCTAATAGAGGATCGATAAATGTGTCGACTTCAAATCCACCGTCTTCTAAACTAATAGTAAAAATCGCAGCATTATCCGGTTCGTCTTCTGCAACTAAAATCCTTCTGCTTTTTTTACTCATTCCTAGTTACAACCTGCCATTTCTACTTCTTTTCCTTGACGTCTTCTTGCAGTTTAATATCATTGATATTGCGTAGTGGCAGAGTAAAAGTAAAGGTCGCTCCCGCTCCATCACGATTATTTTCACCCCACATCTTACCTCCGTGAGCTTCTACAATACTCTTTGAAATATACAAACCTAATCCGGTACCTCTAACAGATTTTGTAGCAAACTTGGTAAATAGTCTGGGGGATATCTCAGGATTTATACCCTCTCCTCTGTCTTTTACACTAATGATAGCTTCTTGCCTGCTGTCGTTGCTGGGGTTATTGTTTTTATCATCTTTAGTTTTGCTCTCCGCAGTTAGTGATATGACTCCGCTTTCCCCTTTCTTTGAAGTAAATTTAACGGCATTGCTCAACAAGTTGGAAATAACTTGAGTGATTCTATCTCTATCTGCTTCTACTAGTAAAGGGTTGTCAGCGCCGTGTCTATAATTGTACAATAACTTTACATTGTGATTTTCTTTTTCAATCTGGTTTCTATAGTCATTTATCACAGTTGTGATTAAATCATTTAGGTTGAACTGCTGCTTATACAGGTTTAGTGTCTGACTATCTATTCTCGTAACATCTAGTATGTCATTTGTTAGCCTTTGAAGTCTGATAGCATTTCTTAATATTGCCTGTATCATATCTTCTCTTTTATCTGGATGCTTCTGTATCAAATCTGAATATCCTACAATAGCCTGAGTTGGAGTCTTCATTTCATGGCTGGCTATATTGATAAACTCTTTTTGCATTTTATCGTGGGCTTGTAATTGTTCGTATAGTTCTACCTGGTTCCATAAATTTTTAAAAATTGAGGCATAGGATATAACAGTTGGTTTGCTATTTGAATAAGTAGCCAATCCTACTGCTTCTATAAAATTCTCTTTCGAATCATCCTTTTTTTCAAATACAAGAGATTCTTTTTTGTCAACTACTACTATAGTGACTGTACTTACTGAAATTTCCTCCGATGGCATATTGATGCTTCGTAAATCAAAATTCCCCTTGTTCTTTTCTAGTTGCTCTTTAGCCATTGGTACACTTTTTACTATATTTTCAACTAGATCATTCGTGGGGGTTAGAATTCTAACAACCACATCATGTTCTGTTGCCGCTTGTTCTAATAGTTGAATTACTCCTAGTCGGTGTTCTCGGAGAAATGCATTAACTGTAGGAAGTATTAGCAATATTTCCTCCTTGGCTGATTTTAGTATATCAGTAAACAATTCCTGGATAGTTTGTGGATCGTGAATGACATACATCTTTCCTAATTCAGCTCCTTCTTCAATTTCCTTTATTCTTAGCCCAGCTGGTGTGGCTCTATTCCAAAAACTCTCAAATACATACCTTTGTTGTTCCACAATGTCCTTTACATTACTATAGATGATCTGTGACACTGGTTGTGTTTCTGTTAAAGTTGCTGCAGCAAGATATTCTGATTCACTTACACAAAAATTAGCTTTAATCCCCTCCAAGTGACGAATCTCATAATTAAACCTCAAAAGCTCCTTGCAATAATGAATATTTTCTTTGGTTATCTCTGTAACTTGTCTCATTTTAATGCCCTTATTTTTAATGTCTACTAATAATTTCTTGTACATGTCAACTTTAGTTGCTACTGATGGTAATTTGCTGTCGCCACAAGAGTCTATCCTCTTAGATTTAGATAGAAATTGTAATAGGGAATTAAAAACAGTTTCTGTACCGTGTAATATCTCAGTCTTTTCGGGTACAACAGAAGGAGAAGAATGGGTGGAAGAAGAACGTGTCAACTACTAGAATAAGTTGTGGATGCGTTCTATAAAAAGAATAGCTACATCGGAATAATGGTAATCATCAAATGTTTTGATAAATCATAACAGTTATGATTTGTTTAAGCTTGAGTGTTATACTGACACTTAAGCTTAAACTTACTGTCATTCCAGCCAGAACTGAATATTGTTCTTCAACTTAGGTAATCTAAACAAAAGCATACTAAGATGACGTTTTGAAAGGTAGAGCAGTAATTCCATGAGAGGAATGGATCTAGATCAACAATACATCCTATAAACTAAATACTTTCCGAATGATTTCGCCGGAAGACTTGACATACAATGTTGTTCGGAATCCTAACATTTAGAATGATGAAATCGGCTGGAGTAGACCTGTTTCTAAACACAAAGGAATCGATAATAGAAGGTCCCATCTTCAGAGATCTCATAAAGATAATAACACTCTGTAACGCGACGAATCTGCGCTGGCGTTAATTTCGGAAATACCTGTTCAACATGAGATCTGGTTAGCGGAACTCCCCTAGGTGTATTGCTCATAGAGATCGTTTGCGGTACGGGCCACTACCAACATCTTCTTCCATTTGTGTCAAGAATGTTTACCTGTCTATAGCGGTGAAATGTTCTACCTTTTCTTTTAGAAATCTCTTAGGTTAGGCATACTGAATTGCTAGGTTATTATTGTTGCTTTAGCGAACCTATCTCCTACATGAGTTATCTTTACCTTGATCATATTTCCAACTCGTCCATTTTCTACAAATACTACAAATCCCTGCACTCTTGCTACGCCATCACCTTGTCTGCTAATTTCAGAAATGTCTACCTCATATTCTTTGCCGGCTTCGACTGGTTTTGGAATAGGAGAACCTCTGTTGAAGCTTTTATTACCGCCGCCACCATAACTCCTGCCTCTACCTCCTCCATATCTGCTACCGGTACCGTAACTCATTCGCGACTACCGATTTGGCAGTTATCCTAATATAAACCGAATGTGTTGAAGTCAGCTTTTTCAAGTAAAGCTCCTGCAAGAATTACAACATGATATAACTCATTGGTAAAACTGGAGCAACATTCTAAATGCATCAAAGATGTCGTCATAACTCGCTGCTGTTATGAGTAATGTTAGAAAACCGTCCATCTGCAGCGTTTTATGCAGCTGGAATAGTCTACCAAACCACTGAGACATGTCTGTGCCAGATATTGTCATCATCCATATAGACCCAATGAATGACCCTACAAATAGAATAATTACTGCCGTAATTATAAACGGTCTGCTAACATAGCTAATCTTGATCCTCGTGACGCGCGCAAAGTGTGTATTGACTCTGTTAGTGTTTTTTGTGTCTATTTAATATTACAAAGAGGAAAACGCCAAAGATCTCGATATTTTATTGTTATCAGCTGCAATAGTTCCAGAGCAATCTTCACTGAAGCTCATATCATATGAAGGGCTAGGGCAGAGACAGTTTTTCATGTTTTGATTCTTTCCTCATAGCTACAGCACACTGTACATCCAAATAAAAGTTCAGTGTCTTTTATCAGAAGTTGAAATATGGTGGAGTTCGTAGTTTGAGACTTACCAGAGATTCTTTAATGAATTTTGACCTTAACCAAGAACAAGAGAGATATCAACATCAGATCTATCTGAATCCAGATAAATATACACCTAACATTCCTTCTCAGAAAATGGGATACAATAGAATTTTTGCCATAGCGCTAATAATAGCCATGTTGAGTGCTAACTCGTTCCTCGTGGATTCAATTGACGCATATACAAATAAGTACAAAAAAAAGAGCCTAGCTGTTTCACAAACTAACTACTGTGGTCAAGGAGATAGCGGAATAAGTGTTCAATGTTCTAATACTGTTTCGCAAACCCAAGGAAATGAAAATGGGGTTGCTCTGACCGACTGAAATTCAATAGATGATGTCGCTGTCGCTGTAGTACCATCATCATGTAATTAGCCAAGCAATCTACAGATGGCCTTGAAACTATGAAGAGATATCTTCATGAGGTACTACTAGAAGTAGACAAGAACAAAAATAATAGGCGATCTCCTAGCCTGGTAACGGTAGATCAGTGGGTGTGATGCTAAAAAGAACAGAACCCAGTATTAAGGCGAGAAGAGCTAGTAATAAGACCACATATCAAATCGCCAAACTGCCCATCCGTGATTGCTACTGTAATTCTCTCTTTAATTAGCGCCGGGAGTTGGGGTAGTGACTTTCTGCTAATATCATCTTTACTCTCAATAAACAAACCAGACGCATATCAATAACATGTATTTAGGGTTCGGACAAGATTTGATCGAGTGGTTTTTGGCGGCAGGAATATCCAATTTAATGGGAACACGATTTTCGTCAAAATGAGATCATAACCTATCTGTGTAATTGCAACTCTTAAATGGTCTGCATAGCTTTTCTACTTTCATGCGATATACTTAATTATTACTGACCTCCAGTTAGAATATTTCATGGCATGTATTGCAGTATCGCTACCTATCGACACGTTGCCATACGTTACAAATAGAGAAAGAAGATAAGAGATATGAGGATATCTGAGAACGCTGATATATTGAAAAGCTGCCAGCTCAATGATCTTAATAAGACCATAAATGGGGGTTATGACAGTTATTACAATACATCCGAATTACAGTAAATTTTGTTTAATGGGAGAGAAACTATATGCGAGAATTTTCGAATAAGGAAAAAACAATCTATAAAGACTGGCTTACAGGAAAAGGACTTAGCGAGATTGCCAAAGCGGTCAAAGAAGACGTGAATTACGTAAAGAGCGTAGTACATAGAATAAACGTCGAGGCTGGTACTTTAGGAACGTCTATCCTGATATTAGGAAAACTGGGTATTATAAAACCTATACCCACTGTTTTGCGACTTATTGAAGAGGAGGTGCCATCGAGAGGCGTGGGGACAGGCTTCGCGCAGGATTTTCTGTCTGTAAAGATCGATCTCCCCAAGCTAACAGAAACAAGTAAGCAAAAGGCATTTATTTTGAATGGGTAAGAAGTAATCAACTATACCCACTTTTCTCTCGCTCTCAATAAAAGTAAGAAGATTCGCAATCTGGGTAGGCAGATGTTAGAATATCGAGATGATGGGTTTGTATTCATTCATCATTGATTCGTCAAAAACTTTACATCATTGAAGACCGTACTGTTCCCAAG
>JBKPHJ010000334.1:0-1058 GCA_046729835.1 Thermoproteota archaeon | reverse complement strand
GATCAGCATTGATAAGATAAGCATTTGTTAGACTCGCATTACTAAGATCAGCATCTGTTAGATCAGCATTACTAAGACCAGCATTTGTTAGATTTGCATTAGTAAGATCAGCATTTGTTAGATCGGCATCGGCAAGACTAGCATTTGTTAGATCAGCATTGGAAAGATAAGATTCTCTTAGATCAACGTTCGAGAGATTAGCATTTCTCAAGTTTATATTTGACAGATCACCAGAAATTTGGACATCTGTCAATGATGAGTTCTCTAGATCTGTATTGGAAAGATTAGAATGTAAGATTATTAACGACTGCAAGTCCACCCCGTTTAGATCTTTATTAGAAAGGTCTATTGCCTCGAATACAATTTGTTGCTTGATTTGTTTTCTTTCATCATTAAACTCCGATATATTGCCATTCTCCAAGAGGCTAGCTAATCTGGCCGGAGTTATACTGATGGAGTCGTTAAGCATAACGCCGACGATTGGGGCAGCAGCATTTAGACCGACTATCGTGGTGACAGCTGTGACAGCTGCTACTATTATCGCTATTGTCAACATGATACTCTTTATTGGCACTGACACTTCTGACACTTTTGTTTCCACCAGCTACGCTAGACTATTAGATTTGAACGTTCTCACTGATTTACGGACAGCTATGGGTATTTTCGAGCATTTTCTACGATTTGCGCAAAGATGGCTGAATAAAGATGAATAATTGTAAGAATACCCCCCCACTTTATCATACGCGCATTTCGTAACCCCCGAGAGTATACTTTTATAGAAGATTGTTCTAGTGTACTTACATTGAACGGCTGTAATGAGTTTCACATTGTTGCGCTGGGTAGTTTGTTAACGCGGGTGATTGAACGATGAGTGGAAAACCGCGTTGTGCTTGCGCCATGTGCGGAATGTATTCATCGAGACGATCTAGTGTAAAGCGTCACGTCGCCAATATCCATAATGGCTTATCGTACATCATATCATTCGTCGATTATTTGGCCGGTAGACGTCAAGGTGTTTATCTCCCAAATCCAATCCCGAATTACTTTCCCAAGCAACA
>JBKPHJ010000333.1:0-2337 GCA_046729835.1 Thermoproteota archaeon | reverse complement strand
CAACCATCATTTTTGCAGCAGGATGTTGCACCTCAATTTCCTTGAGTATTGTAGCTCCGTCGTTAGTGATCGTTACGTCTCCGATAGGATCGACCAACATCTTGTCTAGCCCTCCTGGTCCCAGACTGGACTTCAGTATTTCAGCTATTAATTTAGCAGCTGTGATATTGTTTTTTTGCGCATCCTTTTTCTTTGTTTCAGTTGCACCCTCTTTCAACAACAAAACGGGCGCCTGTGGTTGTTGTTGTAGTGAAGACATATTCTTATATATCCCCTCCGTTACTAACAGATGGTGTTTATTATATATAATTTTTACTGAAATACTACATACTATGTGGTAGAATCGCGATCATTCCTTTCTGGCTACCTCGTCACTTATACGAAGTGAGTAATACTTAAATTGTCTTTTTGCAGCATGTACTAGTTAATGAGTTTCTGGGACATAGAGCCTTATGATTGGTTTAAGAAATACTTGCAAGGGACTGGCGGCAGATAAGGCATATTCAAGGTTCTTAATTTAGAAACTTTTTGAGCCTTATGCCTTATGCAAATACCTTTGCAGGTCATTCAAATCTTCTTTGTCTTACAAATATACTTTTACAAGACGACCTTATAAAATCTAAGAAAAGTATTATCTTTCTTTTCTTGAATATTTCAAGCTTATGTGATTAGATAAAGAAGTGTTAATGAACTACGTCCATTGTATGAATAGTACTGTATCTATTATTTGTAAAAGATATGGTGTATCTAGAAAGACCTACTATGAGTGGAAGAATAGGTACAAGCAGAAAGGGAAAGATGGACTATTAGATGTCTCTAGAAGACCTCATAATATCAAGTACAGGAAAGTAACGGTAGATGTAGAAGAGACTATACTTGATCTATGATTGACCAAGAGATTACTTCCGATGTATTTCTGAATCTGAGGCCTAGAAATTATAAGTATAATGCATATAGTATCACTGTGTGTTGTATATCCGCATCCATCTATCATACAAATTTATATTCTGATCTTGATCTTATTGCTTCGTACCTAGCATGGAATCTGTCTGACTACTCACCGACAATTACACATTGTCTCTCTTAATTGCCTGCATCTTGATATTACAGTGCACAACCAACTTACCCAAGAAATAGTTCCACCCTTCTTTGTGGTCGTCATACATCTCATACTCTGTGCCGATAAATCCAGAATGTACCAACTCAACCCAGTCTTATCGTTTCCAATCTGTTCTAGTTGCCATGTCACTATGGTTCGTGGAAAACCTGTGATATCCTTATGTTCCCATGTGTATGAAATTTTCTGATTGGGAATAAATTCTAATATGAACCTTGTTGAAAGCTTCTAATTAAGGTTGATTAAGGGTTGAAAATTATAACTAAAGTATTCATAAATTAAGAGCAAAATATTTTTACTAATCTTACAATAAATCCAGCTCGTATTCATGGAGTTAGATCAGAATAATGCTAACGTATATTGGACACCGACATTAACACCAACTGCACCATCTTCATCCTCAATAGATCCGAAAAGAGGCAAAATAGTACCAAAAGAACAAGATAAACTAGAGGTAATGCATGGCGAAGGAAATGTAATGGATGCAATGTTACAATTTCTGTCTAGAGCGGATAAAATAGACTGCTGTTATGACTATAGAGCACCTTCAATGGTTATTGAAGTTGAAGCATACAGGAAATTATTACTTCATATAAAAGAAAGAGGTATTAAATTAAGATTTCTTACAGATATCAATAACGACAATATTATCTATTGCAAAGAGCTGATGAAGTTTGCCGAAGAGATCCGTCACTTAGAAGGAGTCAAAGCAAGTTTCTCGATAAGTGAAACTGAGTACATTGCTACCGCTACCCTACATGGAGCACAATCAACGCCACAACTTGTCCATAGTAATGTAAAGGATATGGTAGAACAGCAACAATATTTGTTCAATAGCCTTTGGAACAGGTCAATGCCAGCCGAGCTGAGAATTAAAGAAATAGAAGAAGGCATAGAAGCAGAATTCTTTGAAGTTATTGATGAAACTAAGAAGATAAGTCAAATCCTTATTGATTTGGCGAAATCAGTAACGAATGAGATGTTATTACTACTTCCTAATGATAGAGCTATGGTAAGAATAAACAAATTAGGAGTTATTGATTATCTTGTAAAGGCGTCCAAAGAAAATGGTGCATCTGTAAAGATTATCTGTCCTTTATCTGCAGCAAATTCGTCTATTGTGAAATGGATAAATGATAACGCACCAGACATCAAAATACTTAATGGTAATAACTCTCAACATGGAATATACATAGTTGATGGTATAAGATTTCTAAGAA